>NZ_JBEZKW010000001.1:0-193510 GCF_040651795.1 Streptomyces sp. NPDC048361 | reverse complement strand
GCGGAATCGGAGACGACCCCCCGCGCAGAGAACCGGGGCGGAATCGGAGACGACCCCCCGCGCAGAGAACCGGGGCGGAATCGGAGACGACCCCCCGCGCAGAGAACCGGGGCGGAATCGGAGACGACCCCCGCGCAGGGAGCCGTCTCGATCCATCCGGTCAGGCGCCGATGCTGTCCTTCTCCGGAGCCTCGTGCGCCGTCTGCTTCCTGACCGCGACGAGGCTGGTGATCGTGGTGATGATCAGCACGCCGCAGATGACGCCGAGGGAGACCGGGATAGAGATCTCCGGGACATTCACCCCGTTCTCGTGCAGGGCGTGCAGCACCAGCTTCACGCCGATGAAGCCGAGGATCACCGAGAGGCCGTAGCTGAGGTGGACCAGCTTCTTGAGCAGCCCGCCGATCAGGAAGTACAGCTGGCGCAGACCCATCAGCGCGAAGGCGTTGGCGGTGAAGACGATGTACGGGTCCTGGGTGAGGCCGAAGATCGCCGGGATCGAGTCCATCGCGAAGAGCACGTCGGTGGTGCCGATGGCGAGCATGACGACCATCAGCGGCGTCATGATCTTCTTGCCGTTCTTCGCCACGAACAGCTTGGTGCCGTGGTACCTGTCGGCGACACCGAACTTCTTCTCGACGGACTTCAGGAGGCGGTTCTCCTCGAACTCCTCCTCCTCGCCACCGGAGCGCGCCTCCTGGATGAGCTTCCAGGCGGTGTAGATCAGGAACGCGCCGAAGATGTAGAAGACCCACGAGAAGTTGGCAATGACCGCCGCGCCGGCCGCGATGAACAGGGCGCGCAGTACGAGGGCGATCAACACGCCGAAGAGCAACACCCGTTGCTGCAGGTGGGAGGGGACCGAGAACTTCGCCATGATCAGGATGAAGACGAAGAGGTTGTCGACGGAGAGCGACTTCTCGGTGATGAAGCCGGCGAAGAACTCGCCCGACGCCTGGCTGGTGCCGAAGATCAGCAGGCCCACGCCGAAGAGCGCGGCCAGCACGATCCAGACCACGGTCCAGATGCCGGCTTCCTTGACCGACACGTCATGGGGCTTGCGCCCGATGAAGAAGTCGGCCGCGATCAGGGCACACAGACCAAGGATGGTCAGTACCCACAGGGTCATTGAAACGTCCACTGCGCCTCCGGCGTCGTACGGCTACTGATCAGCGTCGTCGCTGCCGGAGGTCTCTTCCACCCGGGCGCCTTCCCTCGCGCCGCGGGCCGGCGCCCCGGGACCCGTCCCGTGGGTCCGTATTGACGGGAACGCCGCAGTCGGGAGTACTCCCCTCCGCTGAGAGGAAGCCTACCCGAATACCCAAGAAAAGGTAAAGAGATTGGTAAAGGGAAGCCAAGTCCCCAGGTGGGTGCGGTCGGTGGGCTAACGAGGCCACGCCTCGCGTGCCTCGCCGACCTGGCCGAGCACCTGCTCCACGATCCGGCTGCTCGGCGGCGCCAGCGGCGGCTCGTACGTCCAGGCGTGCCCCACCCACGGGTCGGCGAGGTGGTCCTCGGGGACCGGGGTCAGCCGCAGCAGCGAGCGCCACAGCGGCTGCAGCACCGGTCCGTACTCACTCGCGTCATCGCGGTCCGCGACGAGCAGGAGGTGGACGCCCACCGAGGGCCCCTCGTCGGCGAGGTAGCGCAGCTGGTTCAGGGCGCGGTCGTCGAAGCCGTGCGGAAAGTCGTTGACGATCAGAAGCTGCTCGGAGGTGTCCAGAGTGGGCGGCAGGGCGTCGGCGCCCGCGCCGCCCCGGACAGCCATCTGCACCAGGTCCACCCGCTCGGTCAAGCGGGCCAGCACCTGGCTCACCCCCGCGGCGCCCGCGGCGGGAGGCGCGGCCAGCACCCCGGCCCGGGTGAGCGGGGCCAGCCGGGCCGCGGCCGAGCCCGCCGGATCGATGACATGGACGGTGAACTCGTGGGCCGGGTAGACCGCGAGCAGCCGGGCCGCGATCGCCACGGCTGTGTCCACCGCGAGGCCCTTGATCTGGGCGGAATCCATGAACGCGGCCGCCTCGGAGCCGACGCGGCCGGCGTCGATCCACAGACCCCGCTCCAACGGCAGCCTGACCAGCATCGGAATGCGCAATTCCGGCTGCTCGGGCAGCCGGACGTCGCCGAGCCGCAGAGCCATGGGGAGCTCCATCGGCACCCGGTAGGCATGCCAGACGGGGTTGTCCCAGCGGGCGTACGCCGGCGGCAGCGCGGGCTCGACGACTTCGGACTCGGCGGTCAGCTGCGCGAGGTCCCGGTCGAGCACTTCCCTGGCCCGGGCGACGAGGTCCTCCCGCTTGGCGCGTGCCTGTTCGCGCGCCTGCTCCCCGGCGGAACCCAGGCGGCCGCGCGGGTCGGACAGGGCCCGGTCGAGCTCCTGCTCCTCGCGCGAATCCGCGAAGTCGACGGCGCTGCGGTAGGCGGCGACAGCACGCGCCAGATCCTCGAACATGCCCCACACCTGGTTGTAGAGCCGCTCGTCCAGGGACCAGCCGCTTGCGTCGCCCGCGACCGGGCGAGCGGGCTCGCCGGGGGCGGCGGCCGGCGCGGCGGGGGGCGGTGGCGGCGGTGTGCCGGTCCGGCGGCGCGGATGCGTGTAGCTGATGGGGCCGTTGTCGCCGACCGCCTGCTGCGGCACCGCGGACGATGGCCCGGCGGCGCCCGCACCCGCGGCGGCCGGAGCGGCGGGGGTATGGGCATCCGCGGCGGGCGGGGCCTCGGGGGCACAGGCGCCCTCGGTGGCCGGAGCCTGGGCGGGCTGCGCGAGGCCCCGGGCGGGCGGCTCTGTGGCGGGCGGCTCTGTGGCGGGCGGCTCGATGGCGGCCTGCGCGGACCCGCCGGCCGGCGACGCTCCGGTGGCGCGCACGCGGGCGCCGCTCGTACGTGGCGTAGGCGCCGCCACCGAACGGGAGACGCCTACCGCGATCGCTTCCTGGATGGCGGCGGCCAGCTGCCCGGCCCCGGACAGGCCGTGGTCGGCCAGCAGCTCGGCGAGGCCGCCCGCATACCCCTGGCCGACGGCACGAACCTTCCAGGCGCCCTGGCGGCGGTAGAGCTCGATCGCGACGACCGCGGATTCCTCGCCCAGGCCGGTGATCGTGTAGCTGGCGATCTCCGTGCCGTCGAGTCCGGTGACGGCCACGAAGGGCGCGGCGACGGCGGCGAACCGGACGGGCCCCGGTGTCCCGAGCGGCAGCGCGAGGAGCACGCCGACGCGGTGCACACCCTCGCCCACGGCTTCCAGGTCCACGGCGAGGCGGTGATCGGCGGCGGCCTGCCGGGAGACCTCGACGCCGGGCAGGGCCGGCGAGCCCGGGTGGGCGACCCGCTCTGCGGCCCGCACCTTTCCCTGCTCGTCGCCGAGCGTCGCGCCCGCCACGAGCCGGGTACCGGCCGACACCCGGATTTCCAGTCGGGTCTGGGGCAGGGGATGGTTCTGTCCCCGTACCAGCTCGGCCGTCATCGCCTCTGTCCCCTCGTCGAGTTGATGGTGGTGCGTGTGCGGTCGTGCGCGGCGGCGCGTCGTGGTTGTGGTGCAGCTCCCGGCGGCGGCGTGCCTCCGGGAGCTGCGGTGTTTCGTGCTGCGGTATGCGGCAGCTGCGGTCTTCGGTACTGCTGTGTTCAGTACTGCTGTGTTCAGGCCGCTGCGTCCGTACCCCGAAGCGGTCAGAGGTGGGGAAGGATCGCCGGCATCAGGTCCTGGAAGGTGCGGCCGTTGGCCGGGTTGCCGATGGCCGTCATCTGCCAGCCGCTGCCCGCGCGGTGCACCTTGGCCATGATCTGCGCCGTGTACTGACCGCCGCCGTCCAGCGTGTAGCGGGCCAGCTCCTGGCCGTTGGTCTCGTCGACGAGGCGACAGAACGCGTTCTGCACCTCCTGGAACGTCTGGCCGGTGAACGAGTTCACCGTGAAGACGATCTGGTCGATGTGGACCGGCACACGGGCGAGGTCGACGAGGATCGACTCGTCGTCACCGCCCTGGCCCGCACCGCCCACGAGATTGTCCCCGGTGTGCCGCACCGAGCCGTCGTCGCTGACGAGGTGGCGGAAGAAGACCACGTCCACGGGCTGCTTGTCGGCGAAGAGCACCGCCGAGGCGTCCAGGTCGATCTCCTGCGTCCGCTTGCCGAACAGGCCCCGGCGCGGGGCCGCCTGCCAGCCGAGCCCCATCCGCACCGCGGTCAGGGTGCCGCCACCCTGCTTCTCCAGGCTGATGGCCTGACCCTTGGACAGATTGACCGTCACGCGCTGTCCCCTCTCCCCATGTGTCGTTCTTGACATGCTTTGCGTTGTTGTTCGTTCTCGGGCCCGACCCTACGCAGTGACGCACCCCACGCCACTACGCGCGCGCTTTTTGTGGCGGTGTTGCAACACACCGCCACACGCCCGTTCCCGTCCCCGCGCCCCGCCGGTCAGGCGAGCCCCGCCTCCCTCATCTGACGGAGCTCCTTCTTCAGTTCGCCGACCTCGTCGCGCAGCCGGGCCGCCACCTCGAACTGCAGGTCCGCGGCCGCGGCCCGCATCCGGTCGGTCATCTCCTCGATGATTCCCGCCAGTTCGGCCGCCGGCCGGTCGGTGAGCTCCTTCTTGGCGCCCTTGGCGGCCTTCGCCGCCTTGCCGCCGAGGGAGGGAACCGGCGCCTTGGCGGCCTTCCCCTCCTTGCCCTGGCGGTATCCGGTGCCGAGCAGCTGCTCGGTGTCGACCTCTTCGCGCGCGATGCTCGCGGCGATGTCGCTGATCTTCTTGCGAAGGGGCTGCGGGTCGATACCCCTCTCCGTGTTGTAGGCGATCTGCTTCTCACGGCGCCTGTTGGTCTCCTCGATGGCCTTCTCCATCGCCGGGGTGACGCGGTCGGCGTACATGTGGACCTGGCCGGAGACGTTTCGTGCCGCACGACCGATGGTCTGGATCAGGGAGGTGCCCGAACGCAGGAAGCCCTCCTTGTCGGCGTCGAGGATCGCCACCAGGGAGACCTCGGGCAGGTCGAGGCCCTCACGCAGCAGGTTGATGCCGACCAGCACGTCGTACTCACCGGCCCGCAGTTCGCGCAGCAGCTCGATGCGGCGCAGGGTGTCCACGTCACTGTGCAAGTAGCGCACCTGGATGCCCAGTTCGAGGAAGTAGTCGGTGAGGTCCTCGGCCATCTTCTTGGTCAAGGTGGTGACCAGGACGCGCTCGTCCTTCTCGGTGCGCTGCCGGATCTCGTGCACCAGGTCGTCGATCTGCCCCTCGGTGGGCTTGACCACGACCTCCGGGTCGACCAGGCCGGTCGGGCGGATGATCTGCTCCACGAAACCGTCGCCGCGGGAGAGCTCGTACTTGCCGGGTGTTGCCGACAGGTAGACGGTCTGGCCGACACGGCCCAGGAACTCCTCCCACTTGAGCGGCCGGTTGTCCAGCGCGGAGGGCAACCGGAAGCCGTGGTCGACGAGGGTGCGCTTGCGGGAGGCGTCGCCCTCGTACATCGCGCCGATCTGCGGCACGGTGACGTGCGACTCGTCGAGGACCAGCAGGAAGTCCTCGGGGAAGTAGTCGATGAGGGTGTTGGGCGCGGTGCCGGGGTCGCGGCCGTCGAAGTGCATCGAATAGTTCTCGACGCCCGAGCAGCTGCCGATCTGGCGGAGCATCTCCAGGTCGTACGTGGTGCGCATGCGCAGCCGCTGCGCCTCCAGGAGCTTGCCCTGCTTCTCCAGCTCCGCCAGGCGCTGCTCCAACTCCTTCTCGATGCCGGTGACGGCCTTCTCCATGCGCTCCGGGCCCGCCACATAGTGGCTGGCGGGGAAGACGTAGAGCGACTGGTCCTCGCTGATGATCTCGCCGGTGATCGGGTGGAGGGTGGACAGGGCCTCGATCTCGTCCCCGAACATCTCGATGCGGACGGCCAGTTCCTCGTAGACCGGGAAGATCTCGATGGTGTCGCCGCGTACCCGGAAGGTGCCGCGGGCGAACGCCATGTCGTTGCGGGTGTACTGGATGTCGACGAAGCGGCGCAGCAGCTGGTCGCGGTCGATCTCGTCGCCGACCTTCAGCTGCACCATGCGGTCGACGTACTCCTGCGGGGTGCCCAGACCGTAGATGCAGGAGACCGACGCGACCACGATCACGTCCCGCCGGGTCAGCAGCGAGTTGGTCGCCGAGTGGCGCAGCCGCTCGACCTCCTCGTTGATCGAGGAGTCCTTCTCGATGTAGGTGTCCGATTGCGGGACGTACGCCTCGGGCTGGTAGTAGTCGTAGTACGACACGAAGTACTCGACGGCGTTGTTGGGCAGCAGCTCACGGAACTCGTTGGCCAGCTGGGCGGCGAGCGTCTTGTTCGGCGCCATGACGAGCGTGGGGCGCTGGAGCTTCTCGATCATCCAGGCGGTCGTCGCCGACTTTCCGGTGCCGGTGGCGCCGAGCAGGACGACATCCTTCTCACCTGCACGGATGCGCTTCTCCAGCTCGGCGATGGCCGCCGGCTGGTCACCGCTGGGCTGGTAGGGACTGACGACCTCGAAGGGCGCCACCGTACGTTCGATCTTGGAAACGGGCCGCATGCAACCACCGTACGACCCGCCACTGACAACCGCGGTCCGATCGCGTTCCGGTCACCAGTCGTGCGGCGACGCGGAGCCCTCGCGCGGCGGCTCGGACGCCGCCCAGCTGGTGCGTTCCGGGAAGGACGGGCGGTGCCTCGGCGTGGGGATCTGACGTGGCGGGCGCTTCTGCCACTCCGGCTTGCCCATCACCACCAAGGGGTCGAACATCACGACCACCCCGGCCAGGACCAGGAAAGCGACCGGCCCGATCAGCATGGGGGCGAGCAGGGCGGCCGGCGACTCCCCGCCGCCGGAGGTACCGGCGGCGCCGCCGTGCAGCTGGACGGTGAGCGCGGCCATGCCGGTGTAGTGCATGCCGCTGACCGCGACCCCCATGACGAGGCTGGCCACCAGGCTCGCCATGAACCCGTGCACGGAGACCGCAGCCCACAGCGCGGCGGTGGCCGCCACCACGGCGATCACGACCGAGACGCCGACGACGAAGGTGTTGTACTCGAACTCCCCGTTCATCTTGATCCCGGCCATACCGAGGTAGTGCATGGTGGCCACGCCGAGCCCGGTGATGGTGCCGCCGGTGACCAGCGCCATGGGTGTGGCACCCCGGTAGCCGACGATGAAGATGCCGATGCCGACCATCACGATCGCCACGACGAGGCTGGCGAAGGTGATGCCGCGGTCGTAGCCCAACGGCGCCTCGTGGACGCTGAAGCCCATCATCGCGATGAAGTGCATCGTCCAGATGCCCGAACCTATGGACGTGGCACCCAGTGCGAGCCAGGCGGCCTTGAAGGAGCGCCCGCTCAGCACGGACCGCGCGGTGCAGCGCAGCCCGAGTGCGCCGCCTAGACAGGCCATGATGAACGCCGCCACCGGCGTCACCAGGCCATAGCTGAATCCGTCGACCGTCCCGTGCATACTCGTGTGCCCTTCACCCCGTACCGACTGAAGAGGCCCTACTCCTGTTGCGGCCCTGGTTTCGGGGCGACATTAGGGCTCGCTGCGCGACAGGCAAACATTTTCCGGGCAATTTATCGACTCCGGGCGCTTGGGGCGTTCCCCTCTGGGCGGATCTGTTCGCTTTGGCGCCCCGTTTCTCCCTTCCTGAGCGGACCGGACCGCGTTGTCAGTGGGCGGCCGTACCGTGGTCGGCATGGACAGCAACGCGCAGTTCGTCGAGTGGACCGTGGTCGACAGCGCCATCGGTCCGCTGCTCCTGGCCGCGACGGGCCAGGGCCTGGTGAACGTGGTGTTCCACGCCGGCGAGGCGGTACGTGACCGCGCCATGCGTGGCCTGGCCGCCCGGTTCGGCATCGAGCCGGCGCCGGCCGTGCCCGGCCGAGCGGGCCCCTTGGAGGAGCCCATACGCCAGATCGGGGCCTACTTCGACGGCCGGCTGCGCGACTTCACGCTGCCGCTCGACTGGTCACTGGCGTCCGGATTCAACCGGCAGGTACTGCGCGAGCTCGCCGCCGGGGTCTCGTACGGCACGGTGGTGGGTTACGGCGATCTGGCCGGCCGGGTCGGACAGCCGAGGGCGGCACAGGCCGTGGGGGCGGCCATGGGGGCCAACCCGCTGCCCTTGGTGGTGCCCTGTCACCGGGTGGTGGAGAGCGACGGCGGGCTCGGCGGTTTCGGCGGTGGCCTGGAGACCAAGCGGCAGCTGCTCGCGCTCGAAGGGGTTCTGCCGCAGCCACTGTTCTGAGCTGCCGCGGCGGCGCTCTCCGGCGGGGCGGCGTGCCCAGGCAGTACGGCACGCCCAGGCAGTACGGCCCTCCCTCGGCGGGGCGCCGGCTCCCGCCTCAGCGGGTTCGTGTACGGGCTGTACCAGGGGCCTACAGGCTGACCTGGTAGGCCTTGCGGAGCGTCTCGTGCACGGTCCAGGTCGTGCGATCGCCTTCCCGCAGTACGCAGACGTCACCGGGGCCGAGCTGCAGGGTGGCGCCGCCCGTCACCTCGACGGTGGCGCGGCCGCTGACCACCACGAAGAGTTCGTCCGCCTCGGTGTCGGTGACGACGCCCGGGGTGATCTGCCAGATGCCCCGGACCTGCTTGCCGTCCGGCGACTCCCAGAGCACCTTCCCGGTCACCTCGGGGGCTCCGGAGACGATCTGGGCCGGGTCCAGCGGCTCGGGTTCCAGTTCCGCGTCGGACACGCGCACGGCGAAGGAGGCAGGTCCAAGGGGGCTTCGGCCGGCGGGGGCGGTGGCGTCGTCCATGGTGCTCATGGCCGCTCAACCTATCCGCGCGGGGGCGGGGCTTCGAGCGACAGTGCGGCGAGCTCCTGGCCTTCCCGCGCGACACACTGTCGAGCGTGTCCCGGTGGCCGCACCGGGGGCGTTTATCCGGCCCCACGCCGCGCCAGGGATGGGACATGTCCTGTGACGACGTACGTGACGCGAGCGAGATCACCGGCGCCTCCGAGATCTCGGAGGAAGTACGGACCGCCCTCCAAGAGGGCCGCCCCGTCGTGGCCCTGGAGTCGACGATCATTTCGCACGGCCTTCCCCGGCCACGCAATCTGCGGGTCGCCCAAGAGCTGGAGGAGCTGGTACGGGCGGCGGGAGCCGTCCCCGCGACGGTCGCCGTCCTGGATGGACGCCCCCGAGTGGGCCTGGACAAGGGGCAGTTGGAGCGCGTCGCCAACGACGAGCTGCGCAAGCTCGGCCACCGTGACCTGCCGATGGCCCTGGCGACGGGGGCAAGCGGGGCGACCACGGTATCGGCCACCGCCTTCCTGGCGGAGCGGGCCGGGTTGCGCGTCTTCGCGACGGGCGGGCTCGGCGGCGTACACCGTGAGTGGGACCGGACGCAGGACGAGTCGGCGGATCTGCGGCTGCTCGCCAGGACGCCGATCGCGGTGGTGTGCGCGGGCGTCAAGTCGATCCTCGACGTTCCGGCCACGTTGCAGCGCCTGGAGACGCTCGGGGTCCCCGTGGTCGGCTACGGCACCGATCGCTTCCCCGGGTTCTACCTGTCCAGTTCGGGCGAGCCCGTCGACTGGACGGTGTGGACGCCACGGGAGGCGGCGGACGTTCTGCGGGCCCATCGCTCGCTCGCGCTCGGCTCGGCCGTGATCCTGGCCAACCCCGTACCGGAGTCCGAACAGCTCGATCCCCGGCTGCACGACGAGGTGCTCGCGGCAGGCCTCGCCGCCTGCCGCGCCGAAGGCGTCACGGGGCAGGCGGTCACGCCCTTCCTGCTCACCTACCTCGTCGACCACACGCGGGGTGCCTCCCTGGAGGCCAACGTGGCGGCCGTACGCGGCAATGTGCGGCTCGCGGCGGAGATCGCGACGGCGCTGTGAAGGCGGTCGGCGGCGCCGGAGAAGAGGGCGACCTCGCCGGAGGCGGCTTGGCCGGAGTCGCCAGGGCGGGAGGCGGCTTGGCCGGAGGCGGACTCCCCGGGGGCCACCCGGCCGGAGGCGGCCTCCCCGCAGGCGGCCTTCCCGGAAGCCACCCAGCCGGGGGCAGCCTTGCCGGGGACGGCCTCTCAAGGGGCGAGGCGGCTCGGGGTGGGCTCCTGGTGGTCGGGGATGTCGTCACCGACGTCGTCGCCCGGTATCGGGGGCCCCTCAGCACCGCCACGGACACGGCGGCCGACATCCGTACGGTGCCGGGCGGCGCGGGCGCCAACGCGGCCTGCTGGGCAGCTCATTCGGGCTGCCCGGATGTGCGGCTGCTCGCCCGGGCCGGCCGGGACGCGGCCGCCTGGCACGAGCTCCAATTGCGCCGCGCGGGCGTACGCCCCCTGCTGATCGCCGACGCGGATGCGCCGACCGCGACCGTGATCTCCCTGGTCGACGCGGCGACGGCGGAGCGCACCTTCCTCACCGACAGCGGTGCCGTGCACCACATGGGCCCCGCCGACTGGTCACCCGCCCTCCTCGACGGCGTCGCCCACCTCCACCTGTCCGGGTACCTCCTGTTCGCCGACCGGAGCCGCCAACTCGCCCTACTGGCAAGGGATGCAGCCGACCAGAAGGGTGTCACCGTGAGCCTCGACCCGGCGTCCTCCGGCTTCCTCGCCGACCTCGGCGTCGAACGGTTCCTGGCGATGGCCGAAGGAGTGGACGTGCTGCTCCCCAACGCGGACGAGGCTACATATCTGACCGGTCTGCCCGAACCCGCCGAGGCGGCGGCCAAGTTGAGCCGGGTGTTCCCCTTGGTCGCGGTCACGCTCGGGCCGGCCGGCGCGCTGGCGGCCGCCGCCGGGGAGGTCGTCGCGAGGGTACCGGCGCCGACGGCCGAGGCCCTTGACTCCACGGGTGCGGGCGACGCCTTCACTGGCGGCTTCCTCGCCGCCCGGCTGCTGGGTGCGTCCCCCGCGGAGGCAGCGGCGGCGGGCTGCCGGGCCGGGGCACAGGCGGTGGCCATGGTGGGAGGACGGCCGCCGGCGCTGGGGTAGAGGACGACGGCCGCCCTTTGCGCCCCACGACGGCCGCCCATGCGCCCCGCACACACCTCTCACGCCCGACTCGGCCTACCCATCCTTCTCGGCCTTCTCGGCCTTCTCGCTCTACTCGTCCTCCGTCGCCTCCCACGCCGGATGGCGGGGGTCGTCGACCCGCACCACGACATCGGCCGCGTCCGTCGGCCGCACCTCGGACTCGTACCGCTCGAACGCGCTGAGCGTCCAGCGGGAGCTCTCCTCCGTTCGGCGGCGCAACGCGTGGGGCGAGAGGCGCAGGTGCACCGTGAGGTCGAAGGGGAACCAGCGGCCCAGCAGCAGGGGGCCGTGCACGATCAGCACGCCTCCTTCCGGCAGGAGTTGGTAGGGGCTCCGGGTCGCCCGATCTCTCACCGGGTCCCACAGATCCGGCAGTACCCGTCCGGTGCCGCCCGGATCCAGTGGCCCGAAGACCTCCCGCCACAGCGCGCCGGTGTCGAACCAGCCGTCGTAGTACGCGTCCGGGTCCTGGCGGCCGAATTCGTAGCGGAGCGACGCGGGCCGCAGGAAGCCCTCGGTGGAGACGGCGAGCACGGATCTGCCGCGCAGCCGGAGTGATTCCGCGAGGCGTCGCGCGAGCTCTCCGGTGCGGGCCGCGGGCGCGCCGTCGATGCCTACGCGCAGCCACGGGCCACCGTCGGCGGGCTTCAGATGCGCAGCCCGTTCCGCGAGGGCGTCGGTCAGCCGTTCCCAGGTGATCGCTTCGAATCGCACGACCCCATCATGCTTGGCGCGCGATCACGTTCGGTGCTCGATCACGTTCGGTGCTCGATCAACTTCGGTGCTCGGCCCGCGTGATCGCCCAGAGTTCCCAGGAGAGCCCCGCCAACGTCACGCTGCGGAACGCTGCGGCGCCGGTCGCCTGAGCGGCCTGTTCCAGGGGGCGTTGAGCGGGGAATCAGGGAGAGGAAGGGGAGGCAACGCGTGCATGGGGGCGCAGGCAAGGCCGACCAAGGGGGGCGCAGGCAAGGAGGGCCGTCGCCATTCTCGTCATAGAACCCCGGCGCCATCACCGTTGCACCGCGTGCGATCGCGGGCCGTTGCGCCATCTCGTCCTGGAGTCCGGCTCGCCGCGCTGTCTTGACTGCTCGGACCTGGGACATCTGGTCTTCCTGCCGCGCGGGAACACCGCGCTCACCCGCCGCGCGCGGGCCGCCGGTTCGCTCTCGGCCGTCGTGGTCCGCTTCAACCGGCGTCGACGCCGCTACGAGCGTCAGGGTGTGTTCGTCGAAGAGGGCGCCCTGGCCACGGCGGAGGCCGCCTGCCTTGCCGACGGCGAGGCACGCGCCCGGCGGCGCGCCCGCGACGCCGAGCGGCGGGCCGCCGAGGACGTACGGTTCACCGCGGCCATGACCGAAGAGATCCTGCGGCTCTTCCCGCGCTGCCCGCCGGGGCGTGCTCGCGGCATCGCCGAGCATGCCTCAGTGCGCGGCAGCGGGCGAGTGGGGCGCTCGGCCGCGGGAAGGGCGCTGGACGAGACGGCGGTGACGTTGGCCGTCCGTGCCTCGGTCCGCCATCTGGACACGGTGTACGACGCGCTGCTCATGGCTCGGGTGCCGCACAACCGGGCGCGGGCCAGGGTCGCCGCCGCGATCGACACCGTCCTGGCCGCATGGTCGCTGCCGCAGCCGGCATCCTCGACGCCGCAGGAGTCCTCGACGCCCCCGGACCCCCGAAAGCCTGCGGCGCCCCCGAAGCCCTCGACCCCGGAAGCTCCCTCCGCCCGCTCGGCACCGGAAGCCCCCTCCGACCCCTCCGCGCCCTCCGTCTCCGACCCGTCCGCGCCTCCCGGCTCTTCCGCGCCACGCAGGTCGTCCGCGACCTCCGCACACTCCAGGTCAGCCGCCCCACCCGGGCCCGGCAAGGTAGCCTCCAGGGTCGCGGAAGATGAGCTTCCCCTTGCGTAAGAATTCCATTCACTCACACTTCTTTCGCATAGAAAGATTCCCTTCCGGGGCTCGGGCAGGCAGGATGGCTGCGCTCGACTCAAGCTGCCCGTCCCCGCCGCCCCCAGGCGGGCCCACGCCCAAGGCGAGGTAATGCCGATGCCGAAGCCGGCCACCGCGGAAACCGACGCACCCGAGCGGCTCGCCCCGTCGCTCGACGAGGCGCCCCTGCGCCCCTTTCACCTGCGGGTGACGGCGACGACGTTCGGGGCGAACTTCTCCGACGGCTACGCGCTCGGCATGATCGGCGCGGTCCTGGCCACCCTCACCGACGCCCGGCACCTCTCCGGCGTCTGGCAGGGCCTCCTCGGCGCGTCCGCGCTGATCGGTCTCTTCTTCGGCAGCATCGTGCTCGGCCGCGTCGGCGACATCATCGGCCGGCAGAAGCTGTACATCTACAACTTCGTCCTGATCACCATCGCGTCGGTGCTCCAGCTCTGGGCCCGCGATCCCGCGCTCCTGTTCACGCTGCGCCTGCTCATCGGCTTCGGGCTCGGCGCCGACTACGCGGTGGGCCCGACGATGCTGTCGGAGTTCGCACCCCGCAGGCTCCGGGGCGTCCTCCTGGGCTCCCTCACCGTGATGTGGACCGTCGGTTACGTGATCGCAGGCGTCCTCGGCACCTACCTCGGCAAGTCCGAGGGCGCCGCCTATCTGCTGCTCGCATCCGGCGCCGTACCCGCGCTCCTGGTGCTGCTCCTGCGCATCGGTACGCCCGAGTCGCCGAGCTGGCTGATCAGCCAGGGCAGGATCGAGGAGGCGCGGGCCATCGCGAGGAGGTACCTGAAGTCGGAGCTCGGCCCCGCCGAGGCCGCGCCGGCCCAGCAGCACCACGCGGGGGCGACCGCCGCGTACCGGGAGCTCTTCTCCCCCGGCCAGGCCCGGCGCACCTGGTTCGGCACGGTGTTCTACAGCGCACAGGTGCTGCCCTATTTCGCGATCTACACGTTCATGCCGACCATCCTGGCCGCCCTGGACGTTCCCGACCCGGACCTGCAGAATCTGCTGCTCAACATCTTCCTGCTCGCCGGTGGCGTCATCGGGCTCTGGTTTCTGCAGAAGACCGGCCGACGGCCTTTGACGATCGCCACGTTCGGCATCATGACGGCGGCGCTCGCCTTGATGGGGGCCTTCGCCCATGCCTCGACGATCGCCCTCATGATTCCGTTCCTCATCTACACCTTTGTGATGGCCGGCGCTTCAAACCTCACGCAGGTGTATCCCGCCGAGCTCTACCCGACGCATCTGCGCGCCACCGGCGTGGGTTTCCTCAACGGTACGAGCCGCATCGCCTCGGCCGTCGGCACGTTCATCCTGCCGGTCAGTCTGGAACACCTCGGGCTGAGCGGCTCGATGTACTGGCTGGCCGCGGTTCTCCTCGCCGGCATGCTGGTTTCGCTGGCGTGGGCCCCGGAGACGCGGGAGTCGGTGACGACTTCAGGAGGCTGACGGGGCGGCCGTGGGTATCCCTTCCGCATGACGACTGTGCCGGACCGTCCTCTGCTGCTCCTCGACGTGGACGGTCCCCTCAATCCGTACGCCGCCCGCCTGGCCCGCCTTCGCGGCTACCGCGCCCACCGGCTCCACCCGTCGGTCTGGCTCGCCCGCCAGACCCCGGGCTCCCGTCCCCACCGCCGGGGCCTGCGCGTCCGGCTCAATGCGGCACACGGCGCCCGGCTCCGTTCGCTGCCCTATGAACTCGCCTGGGCCACCACTTGGATGAACGAGGCGAACGAGATGATCGCCCCCGTCATAGGCCTCCCGCCCGACCTCCCGTTCATCGCGTGGCCCGAACTGTTCGCCACCGACCCGGACGGCCTGTACTGGAAGACCAGGCCCCTGCTGAAGTGGGCGGCGGGACGCCCGTTCGCCTGGGTCGACGACATGATCACCGATCTGGACGAGACCTATGTGCGCGACCACCATGACGCGCCCGCACTGCTGGTGCGCGTGCACCCGCGACGGGGGCTGCGGGAGGCGGATTTCAGCACGCTGACCCAGTGGGCGACAACGGCCCGGCCCGAAGAGCGCCGATTACCCTGAGCGCCGGCCACCGCGACCAGTAGGCTGAACCGCTCTTGGGGAGAGCATTAACTTTCCGTGTACAGAGGGCAGTTCGGCCATGCCCGCGCAGCCCTCCATCCCGTGGGGGGAGTTCGAATGCATGAAATGATCAAGGGTGCCAACGTCGGCCTGTCGGCGCTGAGCGAGAACGCCGACTCTGTCATCGTCAGCCTGAGCTGGAACAGCCCGAACGGCGAGGGCGACGCCGATGTCTCCGTACTGCTGCTCGGCCCGAACGGCAGAGTGCGCGACAACGCGGACTTCTTCTTCTACAACAACCCGGCCGCGGCCGACGGCACGGTGCAACTCCTGGGCGTGACACCGTCCGAGAACGGCAGCGAGGACAGGATCAGGCTCGACCTGGCCGCGATTCCGGGCGATGTCGACCGTGTCATCGTCGCCGCCAGCCGCCATCGCCGGGCCCACTTCGGGGAGTTGGAGAACATCCGCCTGGTGGTGGCGGACGGCTCGGGCGACGGGCTGCTCGGCTTCTCCATCGACGGAGCGAGCACGGAGAGCGCGTTCGTCTTCGGCGAGGTCTACCGGCGCGAGAACGCGTGGAAATTCCGGGCCATCGGCCAGGGGTACGACTCCGGGCTCGCCGGACTCGCCACCGACTACGGAATCGAGATCGACGAGGACGACGACCAGGACAGCGAGAGCGAGAGCGACGGCCTCTCCGCCGAATCGGCCGAGTCCGGCGAGTTCGGCGGGGCCGGCGAGGGTGGCGAGGGCGGCGACCCCGGCGAGGGCAACGGGGGTTGTGAATTCAGCGGAGGCAGCAAGACCAGCGATGTCGGCGAGGCCGGCGCCTCCGGCGCCGTCAATGGAGTCGCCGTCGGGTCCGTCGCTCCGACCCCCGCATCCCATACGGCAGTTGAGGGCCCCATCCCGACCGTCGTCGAGGTGCCCATCCAGCGCAGCACCGTGCCGGTCGTAGCGGAGCCGGCCGCGATCGCTGCCGCCGCCCCGCGTCGGCTGCGTACGGCCAAGAAGAAGGTCACGCTGCCCAAGGCGCCCAAGGACTCGCTCGCGGAGAACGACGCGTGGCGCGCCGCGCGGCTGTTCCCGGCCTCCACGCTGAAGAGCGACCGGGAACGCGAGATGCGGGCGACATCCGTGCTGCTGGCCGTGATGACCCAGGTGCCCGAGTTCGGGCGACGGCTCACCGCCGCGTTCGGCGCGCCCGCCGGGCGCATGGAGACCTTCACGGAGGTCTCGCTCCCTCACGGTGACAGCCCCAGGCGGCCCGACGGCGTCATCCGCGTGGAGCGTGCCGGAAAACTGTGGACGGCCCTCGTCGAGACCAAGACCAATGGCAATGCGCTCAAGAGCGAACAGATCCAGGCCTACATGGACATTGCCGCCCGGCGGGGCTACGAGGCGGTCATCACCCTCTCCAACGATGTCGCCCTGGAGGGAAGTTCCCTGGTCGACGTGAAGACCGACGGGCGACGCAAGCACAAGGTCGCCCTGTGGCACCTGTCCTGGGCCGAGGTGACCCAACAGGCGCAGCTCCTCATCCGCCACGAGGGCGTACGCAATGAGGCGCACGCCTGGCTGCTCCAGGAACTGCTGCACTACCTCCAGCACGACAACTCCGGCTGCCACGGCTTCCAGAACATGGGCCCGGCGTGGGTGCCGGTGCGCAACGGCATCGACGAGGAGACCCTGACGCCCGGCGACCCGCGTTCCGTGCAGGTCGTCGAGAGCTGGGAGCGGCTGATTCGCCAGGTCTGTCTGCGGCTCGGCGGTGAACTCGGCGCGAAGGTGGCGCCCGTGCACCGGGTCAAGCGTGGCACCGACCCGCAGACACGCCGGGCCGAACTGGCGCACCGCCTCTGTGTGGACGGGCAGCTGCGGGCCGAGATCCGGGTGGAGGGGACGCCCGGGGTGCTGGGTGTCATCGCCGACCTGCGAATGGGGCGGCTCAGGACGTCCATCGAGATCCCGGCCCCCGAGCAGGGGTATCCGCTGTCCTGGGTGAAGCGCCTGATGCGGCAACTCGCCGAGGCGCCGGCCGACCTGCATGTGCAGACCCTGCTCGCCGGGGGCGGGGCCGGGCCGCGCGGCACCCTGGAGAAGCTGCGCCCAGAGCCCGGTGACCTGCTCCCGAAGGGCCCGGAGGGGATCACTGGATTCCGCCTGTCGCTCTCCAAGAGCGTGGGTCATGCCCGCGGAAACGCCGAGACCGGGTTCATCCGTGGTGTCGACGCGGCGGTGGACGTGTTCCACTCCCATGTGGTGACCCGCCTGGAGCGGCCCCGGGTGACGCAGCGCAAGGCGGTGACACCGGTCACGGAGGCCTGAGGCACCCGTGACCGGTGGCATCGCCGCCGGGCGCGATGGCGCGGCCCGCCGTCGCCGGCCGGCACCCACCCGGTCGGCGCGGTCTCGGTGACGCCCCCGCGTCCGCCGCCTCGTCCGCCGACGGGACCGCCGCGACGTCAGCCGCCGAGGCGGGCGGTGAGGGCCCCCACCGGGTCCGTGTCCGGGACGCCCCGGGGCCACCAGTCGTCGCGGCCGGGGTCCGACTCGTAGCCGTACCAGAGGCCGTCACGGCCGTAGCGGAGCTGGGTGGTGGGGGTGGAGAGGCGGTTGCGGCCGGGCCGGAAGTCGGGGAAGCCGGCGGCGCTCAGGGCGGGGCGGGCCCGGTCGAAGGGGCCGGCCGGCGGGTCCCAGGGGGTTTCGAGGACGGCGAGCGCTTCGAGGCCGCCCTGGCGCCAGGCGGCCACGGCGCGCGCCAAATCCGTGGGGGTGCGGTCGGTGGCCCGGGTCAGGGCGGTGTAGAGGGCCCGGGTGGCGGAGGTGAGCCCGGAGCCGGGGTGCGCCGCGGCCAGGCGCACCGCGTCCTGCCAGGTGGTGAGCGGGGCGATCGGGTCCTGCCCGGTGACGAGCAGGGTGTGGGCGCGGATCGCCGCCTCCGTGGCGAGGAGGTCGAGCGAGAGCGGGTCGGGGCCGCCGTGCACGTCGGGGAAGGCCGGGGGGTGTCCTGGCCTCGACGGTGTGGGGAACGGCGGCGGCAGCGGCGGCCGGGTGCGCGGCTGTACCGCCAACGGAGCCTGGGTGGTGGGGAGTTGAGGCTGCGGGTCCGTCCGCTCCACGGCCATGCGGGTGGCGTTGCGCCGGGTGAGAGCGGCGAGGACCTCCTGCTCGCCGCGCCCGCGCATCAGGAGCAGCACGAACGGGTCCTCGTCCAGGAGGCGGGCCACCTGGTAGCAGAGGGCCGCAGCGTGCTTGCAGGGGTAGCCGTCGTCGGGGCACGAGCAGTCGGGGATCAGGTCGCCGGATGCGGGCAGCAGCGCCGCCTCGTCGGCCAGCGCGTGGGGCAGATCCTTGTCCAGGAGCGCGGCGATGTGGGCCGGTTCCTGGGCAGCGGTGTCGAGGAACTCCTCCCACGCCCCGTCGGGCAGCGTGCGCAGCCGCAGTTCCGTACGGTACGGGCGGGGGCGGGAGCCGTGGACGTAGGCGGTGATGCGGCCGGGCGTGACGGTGATCGCGTCGACGTGACCACCCTGCGCGTAGGCGTGGCCGCGCGCCAGCCGGGCGGCGTCCAGAGCCAGCTCCTCCATGGCCTCCACCCAGGCGTCGCCCCACCAGGTGCCGGTCCGTTCGGAGCGGGCGCCGAGCGCGGGGTAGGTGCGCCGGCGGTCGTCGTGGCGCGTGGTGCGCGGGGAGGGGCGGGCGGCGGTCATGAGGCTCTCCGCAGGGAGATCAGGTCGGCCAGTTCCCGGTCGGTGAGTTCGGTCAGGGCGCTTTCTCCGGATCCCAGGACGGCGTCGGCCAGGCGCCGCTTCTGGTCCAGCATCTCGGCGATGCGCTCCTCCACGGTGCCTTCGGCGATCAGGCGGTGGACCTGCACCGGCTGGGTCTGGCCGATGCGGTACGCGCGGTCGGTGGCCTGTTCCTCCACCGCCGGGTTCCACCAGCGGTCGTAGTGGATGACATGGCCGGCGCGGGTGAGGTTGAGGCCGGTGCCCGCGGCTTTGAGGGAGAGGATGAACACGGGCACCTCGCCGGCCTGGAAGGCGTCGACAAGGCGGTCCCGCTCGGCCACCGGGGTGCCGCCGTGCAGCAGTTGGGAGGGCACGCCCCGTGCGGTGAGGTGGCGGGAGAGCAGCCGGGCCATCGCGACGTACTGGGTGAAGACCAGGACCGAGCCGTCCTCGCTGAGGATGGTGTCCACGAGTTCGTCGAGCAGGGCCAGCTTGCCCGAGCGGGCCGCGAGGCGCGGGGAGTCCTCCTTCAGGTACTGCGCGGGATGGTTGCAGATCTGCTTGAGAGCGGTCAGCAATTTCATGACCTGGGCGCGCCGGGCGATGCCTTCCGCGGCCTCGACGGCGGCCATCACCTCGCGGACGACGGCCTCGTAGAGGGCGGCCTGTTCGCGTGTCAGCGGCACGGGATGGTCGGTCTGCGTCTTGGGGGGCAGCTCGGGCACGATGCCCGGGTCGGACTTCTTCCTCCTGAGGAGGAAGGGCCGGACCAGACGGGCGAGACGCTCCGCCGCGCCGTCGTCCTCGCCGTTCTCCACCAGGCGGGCGTGCCGGGCCCGGAATGCCTTGAGCGGGCCGAGCAGGCCGGGGGTCGTCCAGTCGAGCAGCGCCCACAGCTCGGAGAGGTTGTTTTCCACCGGGGTGCCGGTGAGCGCGACCCGGGCGGGGGCAGGGATGGTGCGCAGCGCTTTGGCGGTGGCCGAGAACGGGTTCTTGACGTGCTGCGCCTCGTCGGCGATCACCATGTTCCAGGCGCGGGCGGCCAGTTGGGGTGCGCTGGTGCGCATGGTGGCGTACGTGGTGAGCACAAAACCGCCTTCGCCGCTCTCCGTCCCCAGGGTGCGGCTGCTGCCGTGGAAGCGGTGCACCGGGACGCCGGGCGCGAAGCGGGCGATCTCGCGCTGCCAGTTGCCGAGCAGGGACGCCGGGCAGATCACCAAGGTGGGCTCGGGGCGGGCGCGGCGCAGATGCAGAGCGATCACGGTGATCGTCTTGCCGAGGCCCATGTCGTCGGCGAGGCAGCCGCCGAGGCCCATGGAGGTCATCATGGACAGCCAGGCCAGGCCGCGCAGTTGGTAGTCGCGCAGCGTCGCGTCGAGCCCCGCGGGCTGTTCGGCTGTCGCGGGCCCTTCCAGGAGGCGGTCGCGCAGCACCGCGAGCGCTCCGGCCGGGACCGCTTCGACGGTCTCGCCGTCGACCTCGGCGGTGCCGGTGAGGGCGACGGACAGGGCGTCCACCGGGTCGAGCAGGCCCAGGTCGCGCTTTCTGGCCTTGCGGACGAGCTCGGGATCGGCGACCACCCACTGGTCGCGCAGCCGCACGATGGGGCGATGGGACTCGGCGAGCACGTCCATCTCGGCGTCGGTGAGCCGTTCACCGCCGAGCGCCAGCTGCCAGTTGAAGGCGAGGAGTTCCCCGGCGTCGAAGAACGAGGTGCCGTCGGTGGCCGAGCCGGGTGCCGGGCGTACGACGGCGGTGGCGCTGAGCGTGCGAGCCAGCTCGCGCGGCCAGTGGACGGTGACGCCCGCCGCGGCCAGCCGCGCCGACGCCGCACCGAGCAGCTCGTACAACTCGGTCTCGGTGAGCGGCAGGACGTCGGGGACACTGCGCTCCAGGAGCAGCCCGAGCGGTGGCCAGACGCGGGCGGCGCGGCGCAGGGCGAGCAGCGCGTCGATCCGCGCCCGGGGACCGAAGGCGTCAACTCCGCTTCCGGTAGCAGCCGTTGGGGACGTGGTGGCGGATCCGCGTCCGGTGGCGGTGGCGCTTGCGGTGACTTCGTCCGACCAGAGGCGGCCGGCGTCGACGACAAGTGTCGGGTCGGCGAGGCTGTGGACCTGGACGATCGCCGAGCCCGCGCGCCGCGGCTCACCTTCCTCTTCGGCCGGCGTGTCGAAGAGCTCGTACCCGGCGAGGTCGAGACGCAGCGAGACCCGGACGCCCGCGTCCATGCCTGCGGCCGCCTCCGCCGCCCAGGCCCGGGCGGCCGGCAGATGCTGCGCGGTGGGCGCGGCGAAGGGCGCCCCGGCGGCGTGGGCCGCGGCCGGGGTACGCGGCAGGGTGTCGGCGACGGCGTCCAGGAAGGCGCGCACCAGGGCTTCCGGCTCGGGCAGCTGAAGCGCGCCGCGGCCGGGGACGGGCACGCCGTACGCCTCGTAGGGCATGGCAGCGGCGATGGCGCGCAGCTGGGCGATGTCGTCCGCGTCGAGCGGGCCGGCCCGCCAGGCGTCGTGCTGGGTCGGGGTGAGGCCGGGCAGCAGTCTGCCGCGCGCGACGAGGTGCAGGGCGTGCAGCGCGGCGGCGCCCCAGCACGCCGCTGCCGGGTGGGCGGCAGGGTGGCGCCGGGCCTCGATCAGGAGCGGAAGGGATTCGGCGACCGGAACGAGAAGGGCGGCGACCTTGCGGCTGCGGGCGCCCCCGCCGTGGCGGCGCACCACGGTCAGCTCGGCCACCTCTCCCGCCGGGCCGTCGGCTCCTTGCGGCAGGGGCCCCTGGTCCGGGTTCCAGAACGCGACCTTGCCCTCGCGGGGCAGTCCGGCGGGCAGGAACACGGCGGCCGCCGTCACCCCCGGCCAGGCGCGGGGCGCGTGCTCGGCGCCGCCGGTCCCGGCCCGCGCCACCGAGACGCCGTAGGGGCCGGCGTCGTCCTCGGTGCGCTCGGGCCGGCGGTCGGGGTGGTGGCGCCAGGCGGGCGGGGCCTGCCCTGAGGCAACCGGCTCCCGCTCGCCGTGCCGCATCGGTGTCGGCCGGTCCATCGCCGGTCACCTCCCTTCGTCCGCACGGTCATGGTCCGTCGCGTGGTGTGCGACTGATCTACGACCTTACGGGCGAGGTCTGACAATGGGCCCCCGCGCCCTCAGCGCACCCCCTCCCACAAGGCACGTTCCTCGCCGCGCAGGTCGCGTTCGACGCTCGGGACGGTGTCGAAGACCTTGGTGGTGCGGTGCTCCGAGTCGTACGGCGCCCAGCCCGGTTCCCCCGTCTTCGCGAAGGCCACCCATGCCCCGTGCATCGCGTCCGCCAAGGACCGCGGCGGGTTCGGGCCGATCATCGGGGCGTAGGCCGGGTCGTCGAGGCGGTCGAAGACGTAGGCGAGCTCCGAGGCGTGACAGGCACCGAGCTGGCCGTCGCAGGCCGGGGAGCGCCGGGCGAACTCGTACACGTACGAGTTCGGCACCGCCTCCGCGATGCGCAGGGCCGGGATCCGGTAGAACCAGTCGGTGGTGACCGCGTCGAACAGCTCGCCGGGCACGGCGCCCGGGCGGCGCTCGGCGTACACGGGCAGCGCCTTGTCCGGGTCGAGCCCGTACGCGGCCGTCGCCAGGCGGAGCCTGTCCTGCGACAGGACGTCGAGGCGTTCGGTGGGCACGAGGAACAGGCGGTACTCCTCGCGGTTGCTGCCCACCAGGAACTCCACCCCGCAGTCCTGCGCGGGGAGCGCGAAGTCGTCGAGGACGGGTTCGAACGGCATCATGTTGAGCGCCGCCTCGCCCCACAGCGCGGGGTCCGGGCGTGCCCCGATCTCGCCGCGCAGCTCGGCCTGGGCGCGCAGCAGCGTCTCCAGGGGGACATCGGCGAACGCCTCGGCGCTCGCCTCGATGCCGAGCTTCTCGGCGAGGCGGGCCGTGATCAGGTCGGCGGACGAGGGGCGCAGGAAGTGGTGGGCGGCGCCGCTCTGCAGGATCGCGCGCCGGAACAGGCCGCGGGCGCGCGGCAGGGAGAGCAGCGCGCCGATGCTCATGGCGCCCGCCGACTCGCCGAACACGGTCACCTGTCCGGGGTCGCCGCCGAAGGCCTCGATGTTGTCACGCACCCATTCGAGGGCGGCGATCTGGTCGAGCAGTCCGCGGTTGTCGGGACGGTCGGGCAGCTTCAGGAAGCCGTCCGCGCCGAGCCGGTAGTTGATGCTGACGTAGACGACGCCGTCGCGCGCGAAGGCGCTGCCGTCGTAGGAGGAAGCGGAGCCCGAGCCGTTGGCGAAGGCGCCGCCGTGGATCCACACCATGACGGGGAGGCCGCCGCCCGGGGCCGGATGCGGGGTCCAGATGTTCAGGTTCAGGCAGTCCTCGCCCTGCGGCCCCTCGTCCGCGATGAGCGCGTCGAAGGGCGGCGCGTAGGGGGCCCGGGGCATGCTCGCCCCGTAGGAGAGCGCCTCGCGTACGCCGTCCCAGGGGACGGCCGGTGCCGGAGCCCGAAAGCGTGCCTCCCCGAAGGGGGGTGCGGCGAACGGGATGCCCAGGAAGGCGGCCACATCGTCGGCGACGAGCCGCCCTCGCACCGCTCCCTGGTGGGTCGTACGGATGGGTTCCATCAGGTTCGCGCGCCTTCCGACGAGGTTTAGAGCAGTGCCGCGCCGAATCTCTGGGGCATTCGACAGTGACCGCGTGCCCGGCTGCGGGCACCGCAATCTCTCGTACCCCGGCCGCCCGCCCGGTGTAGAGCCCCAGGACGTGGCGGGCCGGGGCAGGTACCGGACGGCGCTCCCTAACAGAGGGCATCACGGAAGCCGTTACGGATGCCGTTACGGAGGCCGTTACGGAGGCCACCCTGGCAGCCGTCGTAAGGGCCGCCGGGTTGGCCGCCAGGGACGGGCCGCCGCCACCGAGGCCGCCGGGGAACGGGCCCCGGTCGCCCGGGCGGGCTATCCGCGGGGCACACCGGATGCCGCGCGCAGCGACTCGGGGCAGGCTGGCGACACTGACCGCCGCAGCCATGCCGTACAGACGAGGACCACTCATGTCCGTGACCGCGTCCCAGTCCCCCGCCCCTGCCTCACGCCGCCGTCGCCGCACGCGGATCGTTGCCGGGGCCGTGCTGCTCACCCTCGCCACCACCGCCTGCTCCAGCCTCGGGCGGACGGCTGTAGGCACCGTCAGCTATCCGGTGGGTCCGGACCACGCCATCTCGCTGACCAGCCCGAAGGTGAGGGGCTGCCACCGGGTGCTGCCGACGGGCACCAGCGAGGTCTTCAACAACACGCTGGTCGACATGATCATGTACCGGACGCCCGACTGCACCGGCAAGGACACGACGTACATCGGCAGCAGGCTCACCAATAATGTCGCTCCGCAGGCCCCGCCTTGGCGCAGCTACAGCTTCGTGCACTGAATCTGCGGCGCTCCGAGCGCCGACCTGCCCTGCCCTGCCCTGCCCTGCCCTGCCCTGCCCTGCCCTGCCCTGCCCTGCCCTGCCCTTAGAGAGCGAACCAGCCGTGGCCCAGGTACCAATGGCCACCGCTCAGCAGGTGTTGCGCGACGGCGCGCTGCAGCGAGGTGCGCTGCGGGAGGTCCGCCACGGGCAGTTCGGGATCGCCGAAGACGAAGCCGACGGGTTCACGGTCGGCCGGCTCATCGCTTCTGTAGGCGGTCCGGAACAAACCTTGGAAGCCGAGAATGTTGGAGTTCTCCGGAAGGTGGTCCCGCAGCTGCTCGTCGAGCAGCCACGAGTGGCACGTCGCCACGCGGTGGCATTCTTCGGGAAAGTGGCGGGCGAAGAACGATTTGGCCCGCGCGATGGAGTCGGCACACGCCTGTGGCGTCAGGGGGCCGAGGCAATCGGGAATGTGCAGGTTCAGACACGGGTCGCCGGGCTCGGCGTCGACGCCTGCCGCGCGGGCGGCCCGGCTCGTGCGTTCCCCGAGTCTCGCGCGCTGGAACTGGAGCCTTCCGAGCTGGTAGATCTCCCCGCGAAGGTGCAGCCGTAGCCAGCGGGGCGCGTTGAGGCCGCCCTTTCCACGCCGCCTGTGGTGCAGCGCGATATGCCGCCCAAGGTCGGCGAGGGTGCGGCGGGCGATGTCGTCCGGGATGCCACGCTCGCGGTGGTACGCCTTGGTGTACGGCAGCGCGGCGAGGGCTACGTACACCGGAAACCAGCGTTCCAGCTCGCCCGACCCCGCGGGCGGGGGCGGGAGTTCGGGCTGGACGCCGACTGTGCCGATGCGCTCGACGAGGGCCAGGACGGACCGCTCCAGGAGGTCGGCCAGCTCGGGTTCGGCGGCGAACCGGGCGGCCAGCGCGGTCAGTTCGTTGATGTCCTCGTGCGGTACGGCGAGGTCGAGCAGCGTCTCGGGCAGTTCGTCGAGGAGCAGCATGCGCGCCACCCTAGCCACGCAGTCCGCGCCGCGCGCAGCCAAAGCCCAACGCGCATCCGTCGCCCCGGCTCACCCCCCCCCCGGCGCCCCCGAGCCGACCCACCCACCTCACCCCGCCCGTCCCCCACTCCTGAGCGCGCCGCGATTCACCGTGCTCACCGGCTTTCACCTCGGCCTCAGCGGGTACACCTCTAGGGAGGCGATCACCATGCCGCGCACCGGTAACGAACCGATCACCGCCCGCAGCCCCCTGCGGATGCGGCTCTGGCTGAGCATCTGGGGCCTGATCTGGGCCGTCGGAGGCACGGTGGGGTTCGCCATCGAGGGCCGGCCGGGGTGGATGGCCGCTTGCGCGGTCCTGGCCGCGGTGATCGTCGTCGACCTCGTCATGATCATTCGCCATATGCGGCAGGGCCCGCATTACCAGCCGGGCCGCGACATCCCGCCGTACGAGCCGCCGCGCACGCGCTGACGCGGTGCCCAGGCGCCGCTACTCCGCCTCGTCCTCGAAGCGCGCCGCCGCCAGATAGTCCGGCTTGGGGTCGAGGGCCGCCGCCAGACGGAAGTGGCGCTTGGCCTGGTCGGGGCGGGCCTGGCGCTCGTAAGTGCGGGCCAGAGCGAAGTGGGCGAAGGCGTTGTCCGGCTCACGCTCCAGGACCAGCTGGAACTCCAGCTCCGCGGAACGCAGTTGGGCCGATGCGAAGAACGCACGGGCCCTGAGCAGGCGGGCCGCGGTGTTCTCGGGGTGGGCCGATACGACCGAGTCGAGAAGTTTGACGGCGCCACGCGGGTCCCGGGCGGCCAAAAGGTGCTCGGCGGCCCGGAAGTCGATGACGTGCGTCTCGGGGGTGTTCTCGCCCACGTGCCTATTCCTTTCGCTCGCTGCGCGATGTCAACGCCATGCCCGGCTCCGCTATTCCGTATGCGTGATGCGTGCCGGCGCGTGCGTACGCAAGACCGGACGCGGGCACAACGTCGCGCGGCACGCGGCTCAGAGCGACGCGGCGGCCAGGGTCAGCCCCAGGAGCACGATGGCCGCGCCTGCCGCGATGAACGCCCGGTCCACGACGGTGCGTTCACGGCCCAGGACGACGACGGTGCGGGGGTCTTCCGGATCGTAGGACACCCGGACGCTGGAGCCTGCGGGGAGAGGTTCGCGGCGGCTCGGCGGGACGGGCGAGGGCAGTTCGAGGACATCGCCGTCGACCGTCTCGAACTGGAGACGCGGCCGCTCGGAGCCTTGCGGCGCGGGCTTCACCAGCGCCCATGCGAGCGCGCCCGCCCGCTCGACGCGCCGGGTCTCCCGTAGCCCGTACGCCCCGGCGAGCAGTGCTACGAGGCCGCCGAGGACAGTGAAACCCGCCAGTACGAAGAGCACAGGCCGGATCGTAGGCCGGGCGGCCGGCGGACGGCGCCCCAAGCCCGGGAAACCCAGCATGATGAGGGAATTCATACGGGCCCGATACATCTCGGCTCCGCATCACACCGCACGCCCGGCAGAACTGCGCGCCGCGCCGGCACCGCGCGCCGGACCACGCGAGCACGCCGGACCACAGGAGTACGCCGGATGCACGCTCCCCTGCCGAGCAGGCGCCCCGAGCGGGCCGGCTTCCCCCCTCAGCTGCCCTGCCCCCTCAGCTGCTCCGCCCCCTCAGCTCCCCGCCCGCTCCATCAGCTCCGCCCACACCTTCCGCACCTGTGGCTCAAGCGCCGCGAGGGGCCCGTCGTTGTCGATGACGAGGTCGGCGACGGCCAGCCGCTGGGCGCGGTCCGTCTGCGCTGCCATGCGGGCGCGGGCTTCGTCGGGCGTCATGCCGCGCAGCCGTACGAGCCGGTCGAGCTGGGTCTCGGGCGTGGCATCGACGACGACGACCAGGTCGTACAGGGCCGCCAGGCCGTTCTCCGTCAGGAGGGGTACGTCGTGGATGACGACCGAGTCGGGGCCCGCGGCCGATTCGAGTGCCACCGATCGCGCACCGACCAGTGGATGCACGATCTTGTTCAGGGCCGCGAGCTTCTCGGGGTCGGAGAAGACGATGCCGCCCAGCTTGGGGCGGTCGAGGGTGCCGTCCGCGGACAGGATGGCGGGACCGAACGCCTCGACCACGGCCGCCAGGCCCGCTGTTCCGGGCTCGACGACCTCCCGCGCGATCCTGTCCGCGTCGATGAGTACGGCTCCGTAGGAGACGAGCAGCCGTGACACTTCGCTCTTGCCGGCGCCGATACCGCCGGTCAGGCCCACCTTCAGCATGAGCCGAAGCTTAGGGGGTGTCCGACGGACCATGACCGGGAGCGGGGCGTCTGGCACGGCACCTCGCGAGGCGCCCGCGTCTAGAGGTCGCCCTCCCGCTCGGCGAGAAAGCGTTCGAACTCCAGGCCCAGCTCCTCCGCCGACGGGAGGTCCGCCGGTTCGGCGACCAGGTTGCCACGTGATTCGGCGCCCGCGACCGCGTCGTACTGGTGCTCAAGTCCCTGCACGAGGCTGACCAGTTCCTCGTCGCCCTCGCCGATCTGGCGGTCGATCTCGGTCTGGGTGCGCTGCGCCTCCGTACGGAGGCCGTGCGCGACGCTCGGCAGGACCAGGCCTGTGGCGGCCGTGACGGCCTCCAGGGCGGTCAGTGCCGCGTCCGGGTAGGACGAGCGCGCCACGTAGTGCGGGACGTGCGCGGCGACGCCCAGGACGTCGTGTCCGGCCTCCATCAGCCGGTACTCGACCAGCGACTCGGCGCTGCCCGGCACCTGGGCCTCGTCGAAGGGCGAACGGTGGCCCGGCATCAGGTCGGTGCGGTTTCCGTGCGGGGTGAGGCCCACGGGCCGGGTGTGCGGCACGCCCATGGGGATGCCGTGGAAATTGACGGCGAGGCGAACGCCGAGGCGTTCGACGATCTGGCGGACGGCGAGCGCGAAGCGCTCCCACTCGACGTCCGGTTCGGGGCCGGACAGCAGCAGGAAGGGCGCGCCCGTGGCGTCCTGTACCAGGCGGACTTCCAGCGAGGGGACTTCGAACTCGGTCCAGCGGTCGCGCCGGAACGTCAGCAGCGGCCGGCGGGCACGGTAGTCCACGAGCCGGTCGTGGTCGAAGCGCGCCACCACTTGGTGGGGCAGCGTGTCGAGCAGCTTCTCGACGATCTGCTCGCCGGTCTCACCCGCGTCGATGTAGCCGTCGAAGTGGTACAGCATGACCAGGCCGGCCGACTCCTGCGCGAGCGCCATGTCGACGACGGCGAGGCCCTTCGGCTCCCATTCGTACAAATCCTGCGGATCAAGCACGATTACCGCTCCTCCTCGTGTTCACCAGGAAGAACGACCGTCAGGACGTGGACATTCCCGCCCGTGCCGCTTTTACGGAAACCCGCACGTGGTGCCGGGACTCCGCCCCGCCGGTCCCCCGCCGCCCGGCGCACGGCCAACGGCGTCCTCCCGGAGGGGCGGTCAACTCGGTTGTGGGAGGGACGGGTTGACGGCGTCCGACATGAAGCAAGGCCCGCTCCCCCAGAGGGGAACGGGCCTTGCTGTCAGCTATCTACCAGCCGGTGGTCGGAGCGTCAGCTCTGGCCGCCCGCCAGCTTCTCGCGCAGGGCAGCCAGCGCCTCGTCCGACGCCAGGGCGCCGGAGTTGTCGTCCGACTCCGAGGAGTACGAACCACCGGAGACGCCCGCCGGGGCACCGGCCGGAGCGGCAGCGCCCTCGGCAGCGGCGGCCTCGTCGGCCTCGCGGGACTTGATGACCTGGGCCTGGTGCTGCTCGAAGCGCGACTGCGCCTCGGCGTACTGACCCTCCCACGCCTCGCGCTGGGTCTCGTAGCCCTCGAGCCAGTCGTTGGTCTCGGGGTCGAAGCCCTCGGGGTAGATGTAGTTGCCCTGGTCGTCGTAGGACGCGGCCATGCCGTACAGGGTCGGGTCGAACTCGACCGACGCCGGGTCGGCACCGAAGGACTCGTTGGCCTGCTTCAGGGACAGCGAGATCCGGCGACGCTCGAGGTCGATGTCGATGACCTTGACGAAGATCTCGTCGTTGACCTGGACGACCTGCTCCGGGATCTCCACGTGACGCTCGGCCAGCTCGGAGATGTGGACCAGGCCCTCGATGCCCTCGTCGACGCGCACGAACGCACCGAACGGAACGAGCTTGGTGACCTTACCGGGGACGACCTGCCCGATCTGGTGCGTACGGGCGAACTGCTGCCACGGGTCTTCCTGCGTCGCCTTCAGCGACAGGGAGACACGCTCGCGGTCCATGTCGACGTCGAGGACCTCGACGGTGACTTCCTGGCCGACCTCGACAACCTCGGACGGGTGGTCGATGTGCTTCCAGGACAGCTCGGAGACGTGGACGAGACCGTCGACGCCACCCAGGTCCACGAAGGCACCGAAGTTGACGATCGAGGAGACGACGCCGGAGCGGACCTGACCCTTCTGCAGGGTGGTGAGGAACGTCTGGCGAACCTCGGACTGGGTCTGCTCGAGCCAGGCGCGGCGGGACAGGACCACGTTGTTGCGGTTCTTGTCCAGCTCGATGATCTTCGCCTCGAGCTCCTTGCCCACGTAGGGCTGGAGGTCGCGGACGCGGCGCATCTCGACGAGGGAAGCCGGCAGGAAGCCACGGAGGCCGATGTCGAGGATGAGACCACCCTTGACGACCTCGATGACGGTACCGGTGACGATGCCGTCTTCTTCCTTGATCTTCTCGATCGTGCCCCAGGCACGCTCGTACTGAGCGCGCTTCTTGGACAGGATCAGACGGCCTTCCTTGTCCTCCTTCTGGAGAACCAGGGCCTCGATCTCGTCGCCGACCTTGACGACCTCGTTCGGGTCGACGTCGTGCTTGATCGAGAGCTCACGGCTCGGGATCACGCCTTCGGTCTTGTAACCGATGTCGAGCAGGACCTCGTCCCGGTCGACCTTCACGATGACGCCGTCGACGATGTCGCCGTCGTTGAAGTACTTGATCGTCTCGTCGATCGCGGCGAGGAAGGCTTCCTCGTTACCGATGTCGTTGACCGCTACCTGCGGAGTGGTAGAGGTGGTCTCGGTGCTGCTCGTCATGTGGGAAAGGGCTCCGGTACGGACAGAAAGTCGTAGGTACTGCCACGCCGTAAGCCCGTATCGCCTCTGCAGAAGCCGGACAGCCAGGGAAGCACCTATCCGGGTCGGTCCGGATGGTGCCTCGACAAACCGAGGGGACATGCAACAGATGGAGGCGCGCCTGCTAGGTCTGAGGTGCGCAGGCTCGCAGCGCAACTTGTAGCATACGGGGGCAGCCGGACAGGGTCAATGCGCGAAGGCGCACACCCGGGGCGGATGCCCGCAATCCCGGCACAACTAAGGTTCCCCGAGGCCAGGATGGGCTCCGGACACCTCTTTCGAAGGCCTTCACGAGCACGAGGCCGCGTTCAGCGCAAACTACAACGACGGACACGATGAGCCAAGAGATCCAAGCGTACGAGTCCGAAAAGCCGAGGCACGCAGAGGGCGCGGAGCACCCGACCGATTCCGAGCCGGACGCCACGCGTCGTGTCGCCGGGGACACGGAGAGCAGCCGGGCAAGCCGCGGCTGGTGGGACCGGAACGCCGACGAGTACCAGACCGACCACGGGGCGTTCCTCGGCGACGACCGCTTCGTGTGGGGTCCGGAGGGCATGGACGAGGCGGACGCCCGCCTTCTCGGCCCGACGGAGTCCCTGAAGGGTCTCGACGTCCTGGAGATCGGCGCGGGCGCCGCCCAGTGTTCTCGGTGGCTGGCCGCCCAGGGCGCGCGCCCGGTGGCCCTGGACCTCTCGCACCGCCAGCTCCAGCACGCGCTGCGCATCGACGGCGGTACGTTCCCGCTGATCGAAGCGGACGCGGGCGCGCTGCCGTTCGCGGCCGGCTCCTTCGACCTGGCGTGCTCGGCCTACGGAGCGGTTCCCTTCGTGGCCGACCCGGTGCAGGTCTTCCGCGAGGTGCGACGCGTGCTGCGGCCCGGCGGCCGCTGGGTCTTCTCGGTCACGCATCCCATCCGCTGGGCCTTCCCCGACGAGCCCGGTCCCGAGGGCCTGTCCGTCGCCGCCTCCTATTTCGACCGGACGCCCTACGTCGAGCAGGACGAGAGCGGCCGCGCCGTATATGTGGAGCACCACCGCACGCTCGGCGACCGCGTGCGGGACGTGGTCGCCGGCGGCTTCCAGCTCACGGACCTCGTCGAACCTGAGTGGCCGGCCTGGAACTCCCAGGAGTGGGGCGGCTGGTCCCCGCTCCGCGGCAATCTGATCCCCGGGACCGCGATCTTCGTGTGCGTACGGGACTGACGTGCGCGTCAGGGAGTGACGCGGGCGCACGGGACTGCGGCGGGCGTACGGATGACACGGGCGCCAGGCACTGCGGCGGGCGCACGGCCTGACGCGGGCGTCCGGGACCAAGGGAAGCCCCGAGCCCCCTCCGGCACGGTTAGTCGTACAAGCCCACCGTCCCTGTGGACAGAGCGCCGCACGGTTCGGCGGGACGTACAACACTGAGCGCATGATCCGAACCGACGCACTCGACGCCCTCCCCGTACGCGAGGCCGTGCCCGAGCTGCTCGCCGCACTCGACGGGCACGGGACGGCCGTGCTGTGCGCCCCGCCCGGCACCGGCAAGACCACTCTGGTACCGCTGGTCCTCGCGGGGCTCATCGGCGACGGCCCGGTGCGCCGGGTCGTGGTGGCCGAGCCCCGCCGCATAGCGGCCAGGGCCGCCGCGCGCCGGATGGCGTGGCTGCTCGGGGAGCGGACAGGCGGCCGGATCGGGTTCACCGTGCGCGGCGAGCGGTCCGTCGGGCCCGACACCGTCGTCGAGGTCGTCACCACGGGGGTGCTCCTGCAACGCCTGCAGCGCGACCAGGAGTTGGCGGGCGTCGACGTCGTCGTCCTCGACGAGTGCCATGAGCGCCATCTCGACGCGGACACCGTCGCCGCCTTCCTCCTCGACGTGCGGGCGGCGCTCCGGCCGGAGCTGCGCCTGGTGGCCGCGTCGGCGACGACGGACGCCGAGGGCTGGGCCCGGCTGCTCGGCGACGCCCCGGTCGTCGAGGCGGCCGGTGTGGCGCACCCGGTGGAGGTGGTGTGGGCGCCGGCTGCCCAGCCGGTGCGCCCGCCGCACGGCATGCGCGTGGACCCGGCGCTGCTCTCCCATGTGGCCGCCACCGTGCGCAGGGCGCTGGCCGAGCGGGACGGCGATGTGCTCTGCTTCCTGCCCGGCGTGGGGGAAATCGCCCGCGTGGCACGCCAGTTGGGAGATCTGCCCGGCATCGAGATCCTCCAGGTCCACGGCCGCGCCCCGGCGGCCGTGCAGGACGCGGTGCTCGCCGGGTCGACCGGGCGGCGCGTCGTCCTCACGACCTCGGTCGCCGAGTCGTCGCTGACCGTGCCGGGCGTGCGGGTGGTGGTGGACTGCGGCCTGGCACGCGAGCCGCGGGTCGACCACGCCAGGGGCCTGGGCGCCCTGACCACGGTCCGGGCCTCGCAGGCGGCGGCCCGTCAGCGCGCCGGCCGGGCCGGGCGCGAGGCCCCGGGCGCGGTCTACCGCTGCTGGAGCGAGGCGGAGAACAGCCGGCTGCCGCGCTTCCCCGCCCCCGAGATCAAGGTCGCCGACCTTGCCGCTTTCGCCCTGCAGGCCGCCTGCTGGGGCGATCCGTCGGCCGAGGGCCTGGCTCTGCTCGACGCACCGCCTGCGGGTGCGATGGCTGCGGCCCGCGCCGTCCTTTCGGCGATCGGGGCGGTGGACGAGCAGGGCCGCGCCACCGGCCGGGGCGCCCGGATGTCGCGGCTCGGGCTGCACCCCCGGCTCGCCCGGGCCCTCCTCGACGGGGCTTTGGAGGTCGGTGGCCGGCGGGCCGCCGAGGTGGTGGCGCTGCTCAGCGAGGAGCCTCCCCGGGAGTACGGGGACGACTTGGCGGCGGCCTGGCGCACCGCGCGCCGGGGCGGCGACGGGTACGGGGCGCGCTGGCTGCAGGAGGTGCGTCGCCTCACCACGTTCGCCGGGAGCCATCCCGAGCGGGGTTCCGCCGAGGCGGCCGCCGGGCTCGTCGCGGCGCTGGCGTTTCCCGAACGGGTGGCGCGGGCACGTGGGGGCGGCTCGTTCCTGATGGTGTCGGGCACCGGCGCCGAGGTGGCCGCGGGGTCGGGGCTTGGTTCAGCGGGGTGGCTCGCGGTGGCTGTCGCGGACCGTCCGGTGCAGGCGGCGTCCGCCCGGGTACGGCTTGCCTGCGTCATCGACGAGGAGACCGCCCGGCTCGCGGCGGGGCATCTGCTGGCCGAGGGCGAGGAGGTGCACTGGGAGGCCGGGGACGTCGTGGCCCGCCGGGTGGCCAGGCTCGGCGCGGTCGAGCTGACCGTTCGCCCGATGAAGAACCCGGACGCGTCGCTCGTGCGGGACGCTCTGCTCGACGGGCTCGCGCGGGACGGGCTCGGTCTGCTGCGCTGGACCCGTGACGCGGAGAATCTGCGGGAGCGGCTGGCCTTCCTGCACCGGGTGCTCGGACAGCCCTGGCCGGATGTGGCCGACGCGGCACTGCTCGCCCGGGCCGAGGCGTGGCTGGAACCCGAGCTGTCGCGGGCCCGGCGCCGGGCCGACCTCGGCCGGATCGAGGCGGGCGCGGCTCTCCACCGGCTCCTGCCGTGGGCGACCGGGGAGGCGGCCCGCCTGGACGAGCTGGCGCCCGAGCGGATCCTCGTGCCCAGCGGGTCCCGGATACGGGTGGAGTACGGGGGTGAACAGCCGGTCCTGGCCGTCAAGTTGCAGGAGATGTTCGGCCTGGACGGCACACCGGAGGTGGCCGGGGTGCCCGTCCTGGTCCATCTGCTCTCCCCCGCGGGCCGCCCGGCAGCCGTCACCGCCGACCTCGCGAACTTCTGGCGCGAGGGGTACCGCGCCGTGCGGGCCGAGCTGCGCGGCCGCTACCCCAAGCATCCGTGGCCGGAGGATCCGACCCAGGCACAGGCGACGCGGTTCACGAAGGCGCGGCTCGGGTCGTGACGGGTCGGGTCGGGTCGGGCGTGGCTCTAGCCAAGACGGCTCGCGCTGGGCTCGGATCGGGACGGTTCGAGTGCGGCGCACGTCATGAACGTACGAGTGGCGCGCTCACGTCAGCACAGATCGAGGAGCGCTCACGTCGTCACGGTTCGAGGAGCGCTCACGACACGGCGGGTTCGAGGGGCGCTCACGTCATGGCGGGTTCGCGTGGTTCCGTCACACCGGTGGGCGGGCGTCCGGGGTGGCGGCTGCGCGCTTCGAGCCAGAGGGAGAGGGCGAGCAGGACGAAGGCGAGACCGAGGAATCCCCAGGGGAGGTAGGAGGTGAGCAGCAGGACCAGGACGCGGTTCTTCTTGACCAGGTCGACGGTGTAGTCGACGTAGTCGGGGCGCATCTTGACGTCGCCGGCGAAGACGGTGACCTTGTCGCGGCCGCCCAGGAGGGTGCCGCCGCGCATCTCCTCCTGGTTCATCTCCTCGCCGTTGACCGGGGCGCCGGTGACCGGGTCGATCCAGAACTTGCGGGTGGTGGTGTACCAGAGGGAGGTGCCGGTGGTCTTCTCCAGGGTGCTGGAGTCGATGCCGGGCAGGGGCATCTTCTTCGGGTAGGGCACCTTGGTCCAGGGGATGGTCTGCTCGAAGTAGTAGACGTCGAGGCCGTGGAACTTCTGGGTGCCCTTGTAGTGGATGGGTGCGGAGGTGCGGGCCTGGAAGTCGAAGTACTCGTAATCCCGTTTCTCGGTCAGGAACGGCCATTTGAACTCGATGCCCTTGCGCTGGACCGCGTCGCCGTCGACCATCTCGCCGGTGGCGTGGACGGGTGCCTGGGTGTGGGCGTCGAAGATGTAGCGCTCGGGTATTTGGGAGACCATCTTGCCGTCGGGCCCCTGCACATAGGAGAGGGTGTCCCACACGACGACGTCCCTGCCGGCGCTCTTCTCGATCTCCTTGGCCGCCTCCACGTTGCCCTTCAGCGTCTGGACGACCGTCACCTTGGGGACCGTCCTGGACTGCATGGTGGCGTAGTCGATGAGGGTGGCGTTCTTCGCTTCGAGGACCGCTTCCTGGTACTGGCTGGGCGGGATCTTCGCGAGGCGCGGGAAGGCGTACCAGCGCAGCAGGGGCGACAGGGCGGCGAAGAAGACGGCTAGGGCGAGCAGGACGAGACTGGCTTTGCGTCGCATGGACCTGCTCTCCCTCAACTGGGTGCGGTGGCCTGCTACTTGGCCTGGGTGATCTTCCCGGGGGCGCTGGGCACGGTGGTGAGCAGAGGCTTCGGTGAGGTCTTGCCCTCGGGGCCACCGATGGCGGAGACGGTCAGGACGAGGGCGAGGGCGGCGGCCAGCCCGATCGCGGCAGCTATGACGGCGCGCATGCTCGGCCTCCGTTGAACTGATGGGTCGTCAGGAGTGGGCACGGTAGCAACGCCCGGCCGAGATGAGAACACGTCGAACAGCCCCTCTGCCGCGGGGCGGCAGAGGGGCTGCTGGGGAGGAGGGGACCGGGACGGCCGTCAGGAGGCGGCGGCCACCTTGAGTTCGACGGTGAGCGTGGCGCCGCCTGCGGTGGTGACGCGCAGCAGGAACGTGCCGCTCTGGCCGTCCGCGTACATCTTCGGCAGGACCAGGTCACCCTTGGCGTCGGTCTTCAGGTCCTTGAGTTCGCGGACCGGGTTGCCCTTGGTGTCCTTGAAGTACGGGCCCTTGTCGTTGGCCTTGGGCGCGGCCTTCGGGTCGGCGCCCGCGGCCGGGGTCTCGATCATGGCGGCGGTGGCCGCGACACCGGAGGCCACGGCGCCCTTGTAGGTCGCCTTGAGCGACACGACGTTGGCGAACTCGGCGCCGGGCGCCGCCGTCAGCTCCTTCGCATCGTCGCGCTTGAGCCCGTCGGCCTGCCGGGCGACAACAGTCGCCTTCCATTCGACGGCGGGCAGAGGGGACGTGAGGACCGTGGCGCGCACCGTGAACGTGCCGGTCTTCTCGCCGGCCTTCAGCTCGGGAGCCGCCACCGTGCCGTCGGCCGCGGTCGGCACACTTGCCGTGGTCGCGCCGCCGGCGAAGCGGGTGTCCGTGTCGCCGACGAGCTCGAACTTCACGCTCACCTGCGCCATCGCCTTGCCGGAGTCGGACGTGACTCGCACCGTCGGCCGGCCGGAGAACCCGCCACCTGCGAACGCCGTCAGTTCCTTGGCGCCGGTGGCCTCAAGCGTCTTGGGCCTCGGTACCGGCGTGGGCGTCGTATCGCCGCCGGGCTTGGCCGGCGGGACCGTGGGCTTGGCCGGAGGCGTGGGCGGCGTCGAGGGCGCGGTCGGCTTCGTCGTGGGCTTGGAGGGCGGCTGCCCGCTCGGCTTGGACGCCGGGGTGGTGGGCTTCGTCGTCGGCGCCGTCTGCCCGCCCGCGTTCTGGTCGCTGCGGCGGCCGGGCAGCGAGCCCGCGCCGTCGGGAACCTCGTGCGTGCCGCGCCGGTAGAAGTCGAACCACGTCGTGACCGTCGTCAGGTACTCCTGCGACTGGTTGTAGCTCAGGATCGCCTTGTCCAGATCGGCCTTGACCGCGAGGTCGCGGCCGTTGCCGCACAGGTAGAAGCCGGCGGCGAGCGCCGCGTCGTAGACGTTGTTCGGGTCCTTGACCCCGTCGCCGTTGCCGTCACGGCCGGACGATGCCCAGGTCGACGGGATGAACTGCATGGGCCCGACCGCCCGGTCGTGCACGCTGTCACCGTCGTACGCGCCGTGGTCGGTGTCGGTGATGTTGGCGAAGCCGGCGCCGTTGAGCACCGGGCCGAGGATCGGGGTCAGCGTGGTGCCGTTGGCATTGACGCGCCCGCCGTTGGCATGGCCCGACTCGACCTTGCCGATGCCGCCGAGCAGTTGCCAGGGGAGGTGGCAGTTGGGCCTGTCCCGCGCGAGAGCCGCCTGCGCCTTCTGGTACGCGTCGAGGACCGTCGCCGGTATGCCCTGCTGGTCACCGGCGGGAAGCTGCCCCACCGGCGGGTTCGTCGCGGCGGGCGGCGGCGTCGGCGACGTGAGGGGCGGCAGGTCGGTGTAGTACGGGGAGTTGCCGGAGGCCGGGGCGTTCGGCGTGGGCGTCGGCGTGCCGTCCGAGGCCGCCTGGTCGGTCGGGCTGCTCGCATGCACGATCCCCGGCGCCTGCGACGCGGAAAGCGCCGCCACCGCCAGCGCGGCCACCGCCGTGGTCCCCGCTCCCTTGCGCAGTCGTCGGCCCATGTGCGGTGCCATACGTCAAGTCCCTCCCCGGTACTCGGCTGTTCGCGCTCCCCGGCGCGTGAACTCAGGTGACACTACGGCAACCAGTGGTGCCGTGGCACCGCGAGCCGACCGTTTTTCACTGATTCGCCACGTGCGCCATACCGGCACATGGCAGCCGGTGACACAGGCCATCCAACGGCTCCCGGCTAACGGACGGCTAACGCGAAGGCCACGGCCGGTGGAACACATCCACCAGCCGTGGCCTCGTCAAGCCGGCCCCCGGGTCCGTCGTCTCAGTGCGCCGCGGACTCCCAGTCGTTGCCCGATCCCACCGACACGTCCAGCGGCGCCCGCAGCTCCACGGCCCCCGCCATCTCACGGCGGACCAGCGCCTCGACCTGCTTGCGCTCGCCCGGCGCGACCTCCAGCACGATTTCGTCGTGGACCTGGAGCAACAGACGGGAGGTGAGGCCCGCTTCGGTCAGGGCGCGGTCCACGTTCAGCATCGCGACCTTCACGATGTCCGCCGCGGTGCCCTGGATCGGGGCGTTGAGCGCCATCCGCTCGGCCATCTCACGGCGCTGCCGGTTGTCGCTGTTGAGGTCCGGCAGGTAGCGGCGCCGGCCCAGCATCGTCTCCGTGTAGCCCGTCGCCCGGGCCTCCTCGACAGCGCGCTGCAGGTACTCCCGTACACCGCCGAAACGCTCGAAGAACGTGTCCATCAGGCCGCGCGCCTCGCCGGCCTCGATGTTCAGCTGCTGCGACAGGCCGAACGCCGACAGACCGTAGGCCAGGCCGTACGACATCGCCTTGATCTTGCGCCGCATCTCCGGGTCGACCTGGGACTTGGCGACGCCGAAGACCTGCGAGGCGACCGTGGTGTGCAGGTCCTCACCGGAGGTGAACGCCTCGATGAGGCCCGCGTCCTCGGACAGGTGGGCCATCACGCGCAGTTCGATCTGGCTGTAGTCCGCGGTGAGCAGCGACTCGTAGCCCTCGCCCACGACGAAGCCCCGCCGGATCGCGCGGCCCTCGTCGGTGCGCACGGGGATGTTCTGCAGGTTCGGGTCGGTGGAGGACAGACGGCCCGTCGCGGCGACGGTCTGGTTGAACGTGGTGTGGATGCGGCCGTCCGCCGCGACCGTCTTGACCAGGCCCTCGACGGTGACCCGCAGCTTCGCCTGCTCGCGGTGGCGCAGCATGACGACGGGCAGCTCGTGCTCGGTCTGCGCCGCGAGCCAGGCCAGCGCGTCGGCGTCCGTGGTGTAACCCGTCTTGGTCTTCTTCGTCTTGGGCAGGGCCAGCTCGCCGAAGAGGACTTCCTGGAGCTGCTTGGGCGAGCCCAGGTTGAACTCGTGACCCACCGAGGCGTGCGCCTCCTTGACGGCCTGCTGGACCGCACCCGCGAACTGCTGCTCCATCGCCTCCAGATGGGCGCGGTCGGCGGCGATGCCGTACCGCTCCATACGGGCCAGTAGGAGCGAGGTGGGCAGTTCCACGTCGTGCAGCAGGTCGGTGGCGCCGACCTCCTTGAGGCGCTCGGTGAACGCGCCGCCCAGGTCGAGGACGGCCCGCGCCTGCCGCATCAGGGCGGCGGCCTCCGCCTCGTCGTCCGCGCCGAACGCGAGCTGCCCGTCGGCGGCGCCCGCCGGGGCCAGTTCACGGCCCAGGTACTCGATCGACAGGGCGTCCAGGGCGAAGGAACGGCGGCCCGGCTTGACGAGGTAGGCGGCGAGCGCGGTGTCCATGGCGACACCGGCGATGCTCCAGCCATGCTCGGGGAAGACCCGCATGGCCGCCTTGGCGTTGTGCATGATCTTGGGCTGGGCGGCGTCGGCGATCCAGGCCGCGAAAGCCCGCTCGTCACCCTCGTCGATCAGCGCCGGGTCGAACCAGCCGGCCGCCCCGTCCGCCGCGGCCAGCGCGATCTCGGTGACGCTTCCGGTGCCGAGCGCCCAGGTGTCGACCGTGGCCACACCCAGCGGCTGCCCACCGTGCTCGGCCAGCCACGGAGCGAGCTGGCCCGCGCCCAGAACCGTGCCCTCGATGTCGACACCGGCGGCCGGCTCAGGCGCCTGCTCCTCACCCGCACCCGGGTCGACGGCGAACAGACGCTCCCGCAGCGACGGGTTGCGGATCTCCAGGACGTCCAGGACGCCGGTCACCGCGGCACGGTCGTATGCGGCGCGCTCCAGCTCGGCCGGGCCCTTCGGCAGCTCCACATCCTTGATCATCTCGGTGAGGCGGCGGTTGAGCTTCACCGCGTCGAGATGATCCCGGAAGTTCTGCCCGGCCTTCCCCTTGACCTCCTCGGCGCGCTCCACGAGCTCCGCGAACGAACCGAACTGGTTGATCCACTTCGCGGCGGTCTTCTCCCCCACACCCGGGATGCCCGGCAGATTGTCCGACGGATCGCCGCGCAGCGCCGCGAAGTCCGGATACTGCGCCGGAGTCAAGCCGTACTTCTCCTCGACCTTCGCCGGCGTGAACCGCGTCAGCTCCGAGACACCCTTGGTCGGATAGAGAACGGTCACATGGTCGGAGACCAGCTGGAAGGAGTCACGGTCACCCGTGACGATCAGCACGTCAAAACCCGCCGCCTCGGCCTGCGTGGCCAGCGTCGCGATGATGTCGTCCGCCTCGAACCCGTCGGTCGCGAACCGGTCGACGTGCATCGCGTCGAGCAGCTCACCGATCAGCTCGACCTGGCCCTTGAACTCGTCCGGCGTCTTCGACCGATTCGCCTTGTACTCGGGAAACTCCGTCGAACGCCACGTCTTACGGGACACGTCGAACGCCACCGCGAAGTGCGTGGGCGCCTCGTCACGCAGGGTGTTCGCGAGCATGGACATGAAGCCGTAGACCGCATTGGTCGGCTGGCCCGTCGCGGTTGTGAAGTTCTCCGCGGGCAGCGCGAAGAACGCCCGGTACGCCAGGGAGTGCCCGTCCATGAGGAGCAGGCGCGGTCGGTTGTCCGGGGACTTCTTCGATGCTGTCTCAGCCATGCCCACGATCCTGCCACGCCCCACTGACAATCCCGGCCAGTCCAGGTCCCGGCCCGCGACTGTCAGTGGCGCGTGACAGGATCGAAGATGTACGCATCTCGTGTCCGCTCGAAGGGGAGCAGCGCCATGGCCAGCAAGCCGCCCGCAGGTGATCCGGTCCAGGACGCGCCGCAGGTCGCCGCGCCCAAGCACGCCGCCGCCGGCCTCCCCGCCATCGGTCACACCCTGCTCATGGCCCAGCAGCAGATGGGCGTGCGCCGCACCGCGCAGACCCTCCTCAAGGTCAACCAGAAGGACGGCTTCGACTGCCCGGGCTGCGCCTGGCCCGAAGGCGACAAACGGCACACCGCCGAGTTCTGCGAGAACGGCGCGAAAGCCGTCGCGGAAGAGGCGACGCTACGACGCGTCACCCCCGACTTCTTCGCCGCCCACCCCCTCGCCGACCTCGCCACCCGCAGCGGGTACTGGCTCGGCCAGCAGGGCCGCATCACCCAGCCCATGTATCTGCCCGAAGGCGCCGACCGCTACCAGGCCATCACCTGGGAGCGGGCCTTCGAGATCATCGCCGAGGAACTCACCGCGCTCGACTCCCCCGACGAGGCGCTCTTCTACACCTCGGGCCGCACCAGCAACGAAGCCGCGTTCCTGCTCCAGCTCTTCGCCCGCGAGTTCGGCACCAACAATCTGCCGGACTGCTCCAACATGTGCCACGAGTCGTCCGGTTCCGCACTCACCGAGACCATCGGCATCGGCAAGGGAAGCGTCTCCCTCGAAGACCTCCACCAGGCCGACCTCATCGTGATCGCCGGCCAGAACCCCGGCACCAACCACCCCCGCATGCTCTCCGCCCTGGAAAAGGCGAAGAACGCCGGAGCCAAGATCATCTCGGTGAACCCGCTGCCGGAGGCGGGCCTGGAGAAGTTCAAGAACCCGCAGACCCCCCAGGGCATGATCAAGGGCGCCGCCCTCACCGACCTGTTCCTCCAGATCCGCATCGGCGGCGACCAGGCCCTCTTCCGCCTCCTCAACAAACTGATCCTGGAAACCGAAGGCGCCGTCGACGAGCTGTTCGTACGCGAACACACCCACGGCTTCGAGGAGTTCAAGGCCACCGCACGTGAAGCGGACTGGGAGCGCACCCTCGCCGCGACCGGCCTCACCCGCACCGAGATCGAGCAGGCCCTCGCGATGGTCCTCGCCTCCCAGCGCACCATCGTGTGCTGGGCCATGGGCCTCACCCAGCACAAGCACTCCGTGCCGACCATCCGCGAAGTCGTCAACTTCCTCCTCCTGCGCGGCAACATCGGCCGAACCGGCGCCGGCGTCTGCCCCGTCCGCGGCCACTCCAACGTGCAGGGCGACCGCACCATGGGCATCTTCGAACGGCCCGCACCGGCCCTCCTCGACGCCCTGGAGAAAGAGTTCGGCTTCGCCCCGCCCCGCCACCACGGCTACGACGTCGTACGGTCCATCGAAGCGCTGCGCGACGGCAAGGCGAAGGTGTTCTTCGCCATGGGCGGCAACTTCGTGAGCGCCACCCCCGACACCGACGTCACCGAAGCCGCCATGCGCCAGGCCTCGCTCACCGTGCACGTCTCCACCAAACTCAACCGCTCCCACGCGGTGACCGGCCGGCGCGCCCTGATCCTGCCCACCCTCGGCCGCACCGACAAGGACGTACAGAAGAGCGGCCGGCAGTTCGTGACCGTCGAGGACTCCATGGGCATGGTCCACGCCTCCCGCGGCAACCTCACCCCCGCAAGCCGCCATCTGCTCTCCGAGCCGGCCATCGTGGCCCGCATGGCCCGCGCCACCCTCGGCGCCACCTCCGTGATCGACTGGGCGGAGTTCGAGCACGACTACGCCACCATCCGCGACCGCATCGCACGCGTCGTGCCCGGCTTCGAGGACTTCAACACCAAGGTCGCCCACCCCGGCGGCTTCCAGCTGCCGCACGCCCCACGCGACGAGCGGCGCTTCCCCACCGCCACCGGCAAGGCCAACTTCACCGCCGCACCCGTCGAATTCCCCGAGCTCCCCGAAGGCCGGCTGCTGCTCCAGACCCTGCGCTCGCACGACCAGTACAACACCACCATCTACGGCCTCGACGACCGCTACCGCGGCATCAAGGGCGGCCGCCGCGTCGTCCTGGTCAACCCCGCCGACGCGGCCGAACTGGGCCTGGCCGACGGGACGTACACGGACCTGGTCAGCGAGTGGAAGGACGGCGTGGAGCGGCGCGCACCGGGCTTCCGCGTCGTCCACTACCCCACAGCCCGCGGCTGCGCCGCCGCCTACTACCCCGAGACCAACGTCCTGGTCCCCCTCGGCTCCACGGCCGACGTCAGCAACACCCCGGCCAGCAAGTCGGTGGTGGTGCGCTTCGAGCGTACGGAGCAGGAAGGCCGAGCCGGGGAATGAGGGCTGGACCGGGCCGGGGAATACGAGCCGGACCGGGCCAGGGAATGCGAGCCGGGCCGGGGAATGAGAGCTGCGCCCTAAGCGTTTGCTCAGCCATCTGGTATGACGGTGCGGACAGCGCAGTAACCGCAGATGAACGGAGCCGTGGCCCATGGGCGAGCAGAGCAGCGTGAAGTTCCCGCAGGAAGTCGTCGACGAGTACGCGGCCCTCGGCGTCGACCTGCATGCGATGTTCTCCGCCGGCCATCTGGGCACCCGCATGGGCGTGCAGATCATCGAGGCCTCCGCGGAGCGCGTCGTGGGCACCATGCCCGTCGAGGGCAACACCCAGCCGTACGGACTCCTGCACGGCGGCGCCTCCGCCGTCCTGGCCGAAACGCTCGGCTCGGTCGGCTCGATGCTGCACGGCGGCCTCACCAAGGTCGCCGTCGGGGTGGACCTGAACTGCACCCACCACCGCGGCGTGAAGAGCGGCCTGGTCACCGGCGTCGCCACCCCCGTGCACCGCGGCCGCTCGACGGCCACGTACGAGATCGTCATCACCGACGAACAGGACAAGCGAGTCTGCTCGGCCCGGCTGACGTGCCTGCTGCGCGACGCCGAGGGCCTCAAGGGCTGACCCTTCACCGGACCGGGACGAGGCGTCGCATCCGCGCACCGGATCCCCCAACTCCGTTTAGTGGCCGGTGAGTTGATGGCTCACCGGCCATTGTCACGTCCCGGCCCGCGTCCTACCGTCGTGTCATGAGGAGCCGAGCGCGGCCACGGGCACGAGCAGGGCTGACCCTGGTGGCGGCGCTCGCCGCATCCCTCGCCCTGGCGGGCTGCTCGACCACCGGCGCCCCCTCCCCGCGCGGCGTCACCCCCGAGGCCGCGTCGCCGTCCAACTCCCCCTCCCCACACGTCACTTCACCCGCTGAACTCTGCACCCATCTGATCACCTACTGGGCGCAGCAGGAGCTGGACGAGGGCCAGGGCTCCGGCCTCGACTATCAGGAGAAGGGGCTGTCCGACGGGCAGAACGAGATCCTCCTGGCCACGCTGGCCGCCGCACGCCAGGAGCGCGCCGCGCACGGCAGCGCCGCAGGTGACCGGCTCATCGAGGAGCGTGCGCAGCGCGGTTGCGCCGAGCGCTATCGCAACGGCGCCCCCACGACGGACCCTTGGGCCCAGACGAAACTGCCCACCCCGTCCGGATCGGCGTAACGCTGTGTAACGGCGAGCCGGGGCGGAAAGAGCGCGTTCCGGCCGCCGGACGCCCCCTTCCCGGCCAGCGACCGCCTTCCGGACACCCGGCGCCATGTCAGCACCATGATCCCCTCAAGCCCCTTAGCGGAACTGGGCGTTCTCATCATGCGAGAAATCCCAGAGTCCTGAAATGTACAAATTGTCCGCACTGTGCCATCAAGGTTTGGCCTTGGCATAACAAGAAAGTCACATCCTGTCCCGGCCGCTCCCCACCCTCCCCAGCTGCGCTTAGAGTCACGGCCAGTCACCGCGCCGCCGGGTGCGACTGCTGCACGGCCCTTACCACCCAGTACGGCCCGGCGAACGACACGGCACCTCACTCACGAGGAGGCCGCGCCAGGGAAAGGACCCATCGTGCGACACCGTTCCTTGCTCATCCTCACCACAGTGCTCACCACAGGCGCACTCACCCTCACCGCCTGCGGCTCGCGCGACAAAGGCGGCGACGACAGCAGCGGCAAGAAGCAGACCGTCGTCATAGGCGTCGACGCACCCCTCACGGGTGACCTGTCCGCCCTCGGCCTCGGCATCAAGAACTCCGCCGACCTCGCCGCCCAGACGGCCAACAAGCAGAACCTCGTCCCCGGCGTCGAGTTCAAGACCCAGCCGCTCGACGACCAGGCCCAGCCCTCCGTCGGCCAGCAGAACGCCACCAAGTTCATCGGCGACAAAACCGTCGTCGGCGTCGTCGGCCCCCTGAACTCCAGCGTCTCGCAGTCCATGCAGAAACCGCTCAACGACGCCGGCCTCACCCAGATATCCCCCGCCAACACGGGCACCGAGCTGACCCAGGGCGACGGCTGGAAGACCGGCACGAAGAAGCGCCCCTACAAGACCTTCTTCCGCACCGCCACCACCGACCAGGTCCAGGGCGCCTTCGCCGCCAAGTACCTGTTCAACAACGCCAAGATCAACTCGGTCTACCTCATCGACGACCAGAAGACCTACGGCGCCGGCCTCGCCGCGTCCTTCAAGGACACCTTCACCAAGCTCGGCGGCAAGATCGTCGGAAGCGACCACATCAACCCCGACGACCGCGACTTCAACGCCATCGTCGCCAAGGTCAAGACCACCGGCGCCAAGGCCCTCTACTACGGCGGCGAATACCCCGCCGCCGGCCCCCTGTCCCAGCAGCTCAAGGACAGCGGCACCAACATCCCGCTCATGGGCGGCGACGGCATCTACAGCGCCGACTTCATCAAGCTCAACAAGAAGGCCACCGGCGACCTCGCCACCTCCGTCGGCAAGCCCGTCGAACAGCTCGACTCCGCGAAGAACTTCATCGCGAACTACAAGGCCGCCAACTACAAGGACGCCTACGAGGCCTACGGGGGCGGCACCTACGACGCCACCTGGGCCATCATCCAGGCCGTCAAGGACGTCGTCACCGCCAACAACGGCAAGCTCCCCGACAGCGACCTGCGCGCCAAGGTCCTCGACGCCGTCGGCAAGGTCAAGTTCGACGGAGTCACCGGCCCCGTCTCCTTCGACGAATACGGCGACACCACCAACACCATGATGACCGCCTACAAGGTCACCGACGGCGCCTGGAAGCCCGAGCTCAGCGAGGCCTACAAGCCGTAACCCGGCGAATCCCGCCACGCCGCAACCCAAGGACCGCGCGGGAGCGCCACCAGCGCTCCCGCGCGGTGCCATATCCGCTCACATTCACGGAGGCCCCGCGGTGCACGAACTGCCGCAACAGCTGGCCAATGGACTCATCCTCGGCGCGATGTACGGACTCATCGCGATCGGCTACACGATGGTCTACGGCATTGTCCAGCTCATCAACTTCGCCCACGGCGAGATATTCATGGTCGGGGGCTTCGGGGCTCTCACCGTCTTCCTCGCACTCCCCTCAGGCTTCTCGCTCCTCGCCGCCATCCCGCTCATGATCATCGGCGGCGTCATCGTCTCCGTGCTCGTGGCCACCGCAGCAGAGCGCTTCGCCTACCGGCCCCTGCGCAACGCACCCCGCCTCGCCCCGCTCATCACCGCGATCGGCCTCTCCCTCGCCCTCCAGCAGGCCGTATGGAAGTGGTACCCCGACGCCAAGAAGGACCGCTCCTTCCCCCAGTTCGACGGCAGCCCCTTCCACGTCCTCGGCGCCAACATCCAACGCGGCGACCTCTTCATCCTCATCGCCGCCCCCGTCTGCATGATCGCCCTCGGCATCTACGTCAACAAGACCCGCACCGGCCGCGGCATGCAGGCCACCGCCCAGGACCCCGACACCGCCAAACTCATGGGCATCAACACCGACCGCATCATCGTCATGGCCTTCGCCATCGGCGCCGCGTTCGCCGCCGTCGCCGCCGTCGGCTACGGCCTCCACAACGGCCAAGTCGGCTTCCGCATGGGCTTCATCATGGGCCTCAAAGCCTTCACCGCAGCCGTACTCGGCGGCATCGGCAACATCTACGGAGCCATGCTCGGCGGCATCGTCCTCGGCCTCGCCGAAGCACTCGCCGTCGGCTACGTCGGCAACATCCCCAGCATGGAACTCTTCGGCGGCGGCGCCTGGAAGGACGTATGGGCCTTCGTCCTCCTCATCGTCGTCCTCCTCGTGCGACCCCAAGGCCTGCTCGGCGAACGCGTCGCGGACAGGGCGTGAACACCATGACCAACACCAGCGAAACCACCCCCCTCATCGCGCTCCCCGCGACCACCGCGCGCGCCCTCACCACCGCCGGCGCCGCGCTCACCATCATCTCCACGTTCCTCGCCTGGACCTGGACCAGCGACTTCCCCGGCGACCTCACCGTCACCGGCTACCCCGGCGGCCTGCAAGTCCTCACCCTGCTCGGCGCAACCCTCACTCTGCTGTACGCCCTCACCGGCTACCAACTCCCCGGGCTGCGCTGGCTCAACCCCACCCAAAGCAACAACCCGACGGCACTGCTCGCGCTCGGCACACTGGGCGCCACCTGGTACACCCTCATCGCCATCGCCGACGAACTCGGCGGCGTCGTCAACCTCGAACCCGGCGGCTACCTCGCCGCAGCCGCCAGCCTGCTCACCCTCATCGGAGCACTCAGCCAGCCCCTCGAACGACGCACCAAAGACAGCCTTCCCAAGTGGAACTGGTTCCTGGCCATCATCGTAGGAATCGCCATCTACGCGGCATACCGTGCACTCAGGCTCGGCCGCAACACCCGGCCCCTGCCCAAGAGCCGCACCATCCCCGACTGGGCCGGCATCCTCATCATCGTCGCCGCCTTCGCCATCGGCCTCTACGTCTTCGCATACGGCATCGACACCGCCTACACCGAACTGTTCATCGGCTTCCTCATCACCGCCGTATTCACGTTCGCCGCCATCACCCAAGCAGGCCTCCTCACCCGCCTCTCCCAACTCACCGCACACCACCGCACCATCACCCTCAGCGCCGCCTTCGTCGCCGCGATCTGCTTCCCCTTCACACAATCCAGCGACGAATACGCCCTCATCGGCGCCAACATCCTCATCTTCGCCACCGTCGCCCTCGGCCTCAACGTCGTCGTCGGCCTCGCCGGCCTCCTCGACCTCGGCTACGTCGCCTTCCTCGGCGTCGGCGCCTACGCCGCAGCCCTCGTCTCCGGCGCAAGCACCTCAAGCCTCGGCGTCCACTTCCCCTTCTGGGCCGCCATCCTCGTCGGCGCCGGCGCATCCCTCATCTTCGGCGTCCTCATCGGCGCCCCCACCCTGCGCCTACGCGGCGACTACCTCGCCATCGTCACCCTCGGCTTCGGCGAAATCTTCCGCATCACCATGAACAACCTCAACGGGAACAGCGGACCCAACGTCACCAACGGCTCCCGCGGCATCCCCGCCATCCCCGACATCACGATCTTCGGATACGACCTCGGCATCAGCCACGACATCGCCGGCTTCACCCTCGGCAAACCCGGCAACTACTACCTCCTGATGCTCGTCATCACCCTCATCGTCGTCACCGTCTTCCGACGCAGCGCCGACTCCCGCATCGGCCGCGCCTGGGTCGCCATCCGCGAAGACGAAACCGCCGCCACCGCCATGGGCATCAACGGCTTCCGCGTCAAACTCATCGCCTTCGCACTCGGCGCCACCCTTGCCGGACTCGCCGGCACCGTACAAGGCCACCTCACCAGCACCGTCACCCCCGAGCAGTACCAATTCGCCGGCTCCGTACCCCCCAACTCCGCCTTCCTCCTCGCCGCCGTCATCCTCGGCGGCATGGGAACCATGAGCGGACCCCTCATCGGCGCCGCCCTGCTCTACCTCATCCCGGCCAAACTCCAATTCATGCAGGACTACCAGCTCCTCCTCTTCGGAGTCGCCCTCATCGTCCTCATGCGCCTGCGCCCCGAAGGCATCGTCGCCGACCGCAGGAAAAAGCTCGAATTCCACGAGACCGGCCAACTCGACACACCAGACACCACCCTCACCGACACACCCGTCGGCGTCACCAAGGCGGGGGCGTGACCACCATGACCACCACCACCGACACCGTCCTCCACGCCAGCGGCGTCACCATGCGCTTCGGCGGACTCACCGCCGTACAAAACGTCGACCTCACCGTCAGCAGCGGCGAAATCGTCGGCCTCATCGGACCCAACGGCGCAGGCAAAACCACCTTCTTCAACTGCCTCACCGGCCTGTACATCCCCACCGAAGGAAAAGTCACCTACAAAGGCACCACCCTCCCCCCCAAACCCCACCTCGTCACCCAAGCCGGCGTCGCACGCACCTTCCAGAACATCCGCCTCTTCCCCAACATGACCGTCCTGGAAAACGTCCTCGTCGGCCGCCACACCCGCACCAAAGAAGGCCTCTGGTCCGCACTCCTACGCCTCCCCGGATTCAAAAAAGCCGAAGACGCATCCCGCGAACGAGCCATGGAACTCCTCGAGTTCACCGGACTCGCCGCAAAAGCCGACCACCTCTCCCGCAACCTCCCCTACGGCGAACAACGCAAGCTCGAAATCGCCCGCGCACTCGCCAGCGAACCCGGACTCCTCCTCCTCGACGAGCCCACCGCCGGCATGAACCCCCAAGAAACCCGCGCCGCCGAAGAACTCATCTTCGCCATCCGCGACCAAGGCATCGCCGTCCTCGTCATCGAACACGACATGCGGTTCATCATGAACCTCTGCGACCGCGTCTCCGTCCTCGTCCAAGGACAGAAACTCCTCGAAGGCACCCCCGAAACCGTCCAGGCCGACGAACGCGTCATCGCCGCCTACCTCGGCACCCCCTTCGAAGGCGCACCCGGAGACGAGGAAATCGCCGAAGTAGAAGCAGCCGAAACGGCGCAGAGCACCACCCGCACCGAAGGAGACACCCCGTGACCGCACTCCTCGAAGTCGAGGACCTCCGGGTCGCCTACGGCAAAATCGAAGCCGTCAAAGGCATCTCCTTCAGCGTCGAAGCAGGCCAAGTCGTCACCCTCATCGGCACCAACGGCGCCGGAAAAACCACCACCCTGCGCACACTCTCAGGACTCCTGGAACCCCTCGCCGGACAGATCAAATTCGACGGCAAACCCCTCAAAAACGTCCCCGCACACAAAATCGTCGCCCTCGGCATGGCCCACTCCCCCGAAGGCCGCCACATCTTCCCCCGCATGACCATTGAAGACAACCTCCGCCTCGGCGCCTACCTCCGCGACGACAAAGCCGGCATCGAAAAAGACATTCAGCGCGCCTACGACCTCTTCCCCATCCTCGGAGAACGCCGAAAGCAAGCCGCAGGCACCCTCTCCGGCGGCGAACAACAAATGCTCGCCATGGGCCGCGCCCTCATGTCCCAGCCCAAACTCCTCATGCTGGACGAACCCTCCATGGGCCTCTCCCCCATCATGATGCAGAAAATCATGGCCACCATCACCGAACTCAAAGCCCAAGGCACCACCATCCTCCTCGTCGAACAGAACGCCCAAGCCGCGCTCTCCCTCGCCGACCAAGGACACGTCATGGAAATCGGCAAAATAGTCCTCTCCGGAACCGGACAGGACCTCCTCCACGACGAATCAGTGCGCAAGGCCTACCTCGGCGAAGACTGAGCCCCGGGAAATGCAAGAGTGGCCCGCACCCGGATTCGCCAGGGTGCGGGCCACTCACGTACGCGTAAGACAGCGGGGCTACTCCCCCTTCGCCGCCTTCTTCTCCTCGGCGTCCTCAATAACCGCCTCAGCCACCTGCTGCATCGACATCCGCCGATCCATCGACGTCTTCTGAATCCACCGGAACGCCGCCGGCTCCGACAACCCGTACTGCGTCTGCAACACCGACTTCGCCCGGTCCACCAACTTCCGCGTCTCCAAACGCTGCGACAGGTCCGCGACCTCCCGCTCCAGCGCCTTCAACTCCGTAAACCGCGACACCGCCATCTCGATCGCCGGCACCACATCGCTCTTCGAGAACGGCTTCACCAGATACGCCATCGCACCGGCATCCCGCGCCCGCTCCACCAGATCCCGCTGACTGAACGCCGTCAGCATCAGCACCGGAGCGATCGACTCCTTCGCGATCAGCTCCGCCGCCGAGATCCCATCCAGGACCGGCATCTTCACATCCAGGATCACCAGATCCGGCCGGTGCTCACGGGCGAGCTCGACGGCCCGCTGCCCGTCACCGGCCTCACCCACGACCGCGTAGCCCTCTTCTTCGAGCATCTCCTTGAGATCGAGGCGGATGAGGGCCTCGTCCTCAGCGATGACGACACGGGTCGTCAGCGGGGGGACGTGCGACGCGTCGTCGTCTGCGACGGGCTGGGGCGACTCGGGGGCGGTCACGGGGGCTCCTCGGTGCGGGGCAGCTACTGCTGCCAAGAGCCTACCTAGCTGCAACCCGCTCCTTCGACCCGGTAGACTCCCGAGTGCTTGCCCGGTTGGAGGAACTGGTCAGACTCGCGGTGCTCAAACCACCGTGCCTAACGGCATGTGGGTTCGAATCCCACACCGGGCACTCTGCAAGGCGGAGGATCACCTTCGGGTGATCCTCCGCCTTTTGCTACCCAGAGCAACGGTCGGCCACCCAGGGTTATTCGTATGGACCTTCACGGCACAGACATGCGACAGAAAGCTCTCACGCTGCTGCGGCAAGGCATGACCAACAGAGCGGTGGCCGAGCATCTCGATGTGCCCCGCGGCACGGTCGGCTGGTGGCGCCACGAGGACCGCCGACGCAGGGGCGAGATCTATGAGCTGCCCACTGATTGCCCGCGCTGCACGGACCGCACCTTCAATCACGTGGCGTACGCCTATTTGCTGGGCCTCTACCTGGGTGACGGGCACATCATCTCCAAGCCCAAGCAGCACCACCTGTCCATTTTCTGCAACGCCGCCCAGACCGGTCTGATCGATGCCGCGGAACAGGCGATGCGTTCGGTGATGCCGTTGCCCCGCACGAACAGAAGACAGCGGCAGGGATGCGTGGAGGTCAAGTCCTTTTCACAGCACTGGACTTGCATGTTCCCTCAGCACGGCCCCGGCAAGAAGCACGAGCGCCGCATCGCACTCGAACCCTGGCAGCAGGCCATCGTCGACGCCCACCCCTGGGAGTTCGTCCGCGGTCTCATCCATTCCGACGGCTGTCGCGCCAACAACTGGACCACTCGCATCGTCGGCGGAGAGAAGAAGCGCTACGAGTACCCGCGCTACTGGTTCACCAATGTGTCCGATGACATCCGGCAGCTGTACACGGACACCCTTGACCGGCTGGGCATCGAGTGGCGCCACTGCACTCGCCAAGGCAAGCCGTACAACATATCCGTCGCGAAGGGGAACTCCGTCACCTTGATGGACGAGCACATAGGCCCAAAGTACTGACGCGGGGCCCCCTGCAAGGGGTGGCGCAAGGGGCCGTGGCCCAGGGTTACTTGGGGCTGTCGTCCTCGCCGATGTGGTGGACGCGGACCAGGTTCGTCGAGCCGGCCACTCCCGGTGGGGAGCCCGCCGTGATGACGACCACGTCGCCCTTCTGGCAGCGGCCGAACTTGAGCAGCATCTCGTCGACCTGCGCGACCATCTCGTCGGTGGATTCGACGTGCGGGCCAAGGTAAGTCTCCACGCCCCAGGTGAGGTTGAGCTGGGAGCGGGTGGCCGGGACCGGGGTGAAGGCGAGGAGAGGGATCGGGGAGCGGTAGCGGGACAGGCGTTTGACGGTGTCGCCGGATTGGGTGAAGGCGACGAGGAATTTGGCACCGAGGAAGTCGCCCATTTCGGCGGCGGCTCGGGCGACGGCGCCACCTTGGGTGCGGGGTTTGTTGCGGTCGGTGAGGGGTGGGAGGCCCTTGGCGAGGACGTCTTCTTCTGCCGCTTCGACGATGCGGCCCATCGTTTTGACGGTTTCGATGGGGTGTTTGCCGATGCTGGTCTCGCCGGAGAGCATGACGGCGTCGGTGCCGTCGATGATGGCGTTGGCGACGTCGCTGGCTTCGGCTCGGGTGGGGCGGGCGTTGTCGATCATCGAGTCGAGCATCTGGGTGGCGACGATGACCGGCTTGGCGTTGCGTTTCGCCAGTTTGATGGCGCGCTTTTGGACGATGGGGACTTGTTCCAGGGGCATTTCGACGCCGAGGTCGCCGCGGGCGACCATGATGCCGTCGAAGGCGGCGACGATGTCGTCGATGTTGTCGACGGCTTGGGGTTTTTCGATTTTGGCGATGACGGGGAGGCGTCGGCCTTCTTCGTCCATGATGCGGTGGACGTCTTCGATGTCGCGGCCGGTGCGGACGAAGGAGAGGGCGATGATGTCGGCGCCGGTGCGCAGGGCCCAGCGGAGGTCTTCTTGGTCTTTGTCGGAGAGGGCGGGGACGGAGACGGCGACGCCGGGGAGGTTGAGGCCTTTGTGGTCGGAGACCATGCCTCCTTCGATGACGAGGGTGTGGACGTGGGGTCCGTCGACGCGGGTGACTTGGAGGGTGACTTTGCCGTCGTCGACGAGGATGCGTTCGCCGGTGGTGACGTCGGTGGCGAGGCCGGGGTAGGTGGTGCCGCAGAGGTGGCGGTCGCCTTGGGTGTCGGGTTCGACGGTGATGGTGAATTCGTCGCCGCGTTCAAGGAGTACGGGGCCTTCGGTGAAGCGGCCGAGGCGGATCTTCGGGCCTTGAAGGTCGGCGAGGATGCCGACGTTGTGGCCGGTTTCGTCGGAGGCTTTGCGGACGTGGTGGTAGCGCTCTTCGTGTTCGGCGTAGGTGCCGTGGCTGAGGTTGAAGCGGGCTACGTCCATTCCGGCTTCGACCAGGGCTTTGATCTGGTCGTATGTGTCGGTGGCGGGCCCTAGGGTGCAGACGATTTTGGCTCGGCGCATGGTGTGAGCCTAGGGGCTTACCGTCGGGTAGGTATTCGGTCGTGGGTTACTGCTCAACAACCTTTGGGTGAAGGGTGGTTGACAAGTATTGAAGTGTGCGTGGGGGCGCTCCGATGAGCAGTTCGGCGCGCCCCCGGGTGTGTTCGTGCCGGGGGTTGCGTCTGCGCTTCAGAGGCTGGGCGGGGTCATGATGAAGCGGGCGTTGACGCGGGCGTGGAGGGTTTGGCGTTGGGGTTCGAGGTCGAGGGCGGGGGTGGGTTCGGGGGCGCCACCGGGTGCGGGTGCGGCGAAGGACCGGGAGCCGCCGAAGGGGCCGCTGTAGCCGGGTGCGGGGTTGTCGGCGCCGGGGTCGGAGAGTTCGACGAGGGCGGCGAGGGTGGTGTCGAGGGCGTCGGCGTATTCGCGGGCGCGTGTGACGGCTTGTTGGACGGCGCGGCGGCGTACGTCGCTGTATGCGGGTGAGTCGTGGCGCAGGGACCACCAGGGGCCGTCGACGCGGGTGAGTTCGAGGTCGGCGAGGCGGGTGGTGAGTTCGCCGAGTGCGGTGAAGTCGGTGAGTTGGGTGGTGATGCGGACGTTGCCGTGGTAGGTGCGGACGCGTTCGCCGCGGCCGTGGCGGGTGAGTTGGGGGGTGAGGGTGAAGGCGCCGGTTTCGAGTGTGTCGATGGCGGTGCCGTAGGTCTTGATGAGGTCGATGACGTGGGTGTTGCGGCGGGTGAGGTCGTCGAGGGTGGCGCGGCGGTCGGTGCCGCGGGTGGTGATGGTGATGGTGATGCCGGCGAGTTCGGGGTCGACTTCGAGGTGGGCTTCGCCGTGGACGGCGAGGCGGGGTTGGTCGGGGGTTCCGTAGGGCTGGGTGTCGGTCATGGGTCCACTGTGGCATTGGCGGGGGTGTGGACGGGGGGCTTGGGCGGGGCATGGGCGGGCGATGCCCGGCAGGGGGCGCGCGGGGTAACCCGGCAGGGGTGGGCGGTGCCCGGCAGGGGGGTGTTCTGTCAGGGGCCGGTCATCAGATCGCAACCTTCTGTGGGTGTTGCGGGGGGGGGTTGTGCGTCAGAATCCGTGGGTCTACGCGCGTCGCCGTCCGCTCAACTTCTACGCGCGTCACACGACTTCAGGGAGAGAGCATGCCGCTGAACCGCAGGACGTTCCTTGGCTCTACGGCCGCCGCCGGTGCCGGTGTGGCCGTGGCCGGGGGTGTCGCGTCGCCCGCCGAGGCCGCGCCGCAGGGCCAGGATCTGGGTCATGGTCACGGGCGTGAGCCGAAGCGGTACGCGTTCTCGGTGATGGGGACGACGGATCTGCACGGCCATGTCTTCAACTGGGACTACTTCACGGACGCGGAGTACGACGACGCGGCGCACAACGATGTGGGTCTGGCGAAGATCTCGACGCTGGTGGATCAGGTCCGTAAGGAGAAGGGCCGTCACAACACGCTGTTGATCGACGCGGGTGACATCATCCAGGGCACTCAGCTGTCGTACTACTACGCGCGGGTGGAGCCGATCACGGGGTCCGGTGGCAAGCGCGGGCCCGAGCACCCGATGGCGTTGGCGATGAACCACATGCGCTACGACGCGGCGGCGCTCGGCAACCACGAGTTCAACTATGGCATTCCGACGCTGCGCGCCTTCCAGGACCAGTTGGACTTCCCGCTGCTGGGTGCGAACGCTCTGGACGCGAAGACGTTGAAGCCGGCGTTTCCTCCGTACACGGTGCGGCGGTTGAAGGTGCCGCACGGGCCGGATGTGAAGGTGGGGATCCTGGGGCTGACCAACCCGGGGATCGCGATCTGGGACAAGGCGAACGTGCAGGGCAAGATGACGTTCCCGGGTCTGGTGGAGCAGGCGAAGATCTATGTGCCGAAGCTGCGGGCGCTCGGGTGTGACGTGGTGATCTGTACGGACCACTCGGGTCTTGACGGGGGTACGTCGTACGGGGACGCGCTGCCGTATCCGGAGAACGCGTCGTCGTTGGTGGCGGAGCAGGTGCCGGGGATCGACGCGATTCTGGTGGGTCACACGCACAAGGAGGTGGCGTCGCGGACGGTGGTCAACAAGGAGACCGGTAAGTCGGTGGTGCTGTCCGAGCCGTACATGTGGGGGATGCGGCTGAGTGTCTTCGACTTCGAGCTGGAGTTCTCGCGGGGCCGCTGGCATGTCGCGTCGGTGACGGCGGATGTGCGCAACGCCAACGCGGTGGCCGAGGACCCGGTGGTGAAGCGCCTGGTGAAGGCGGAGCACGACAAGGTCGTGGCGTATGTGAATCAGGTGGTGGGCACCAACACGGCGGAGATGAAGTCGGATCAGGCTCCGTTCAAGGATGTGCCGATCATCGATCTGATCAACCACATTCAGGCGGAGACGGTGAAGGCGGCGCTGGCGTCCACGGCGTATGCGTCGCTGCCGGTGTTGTCGCAGGCGGCGTGTTTCTCGCGGTCGGCGGTCATCCCTGCGGGCAAGGTGACGATCAAGGATGTCGCGGGTCTTTATGTGTACGAGAACACCTTGGAGGCACGGCTTCTGACGGGCGCTCAGGTACGGGCGTACATCGAGTTCTCGGCCAACTATTACGTGCAGACGACGGGTGCGGTGGACCCGGCGAAGATCACGAACGCGAACAATACGCCGGACTACAACTACGACGTGGTCAGTGGTGTGTCGTACGAGGTGGACATCGCGAAGCCGGCGGGTTCGCGGGTGTCGAAGGTGATGTTCGACGGGAAGCCGTTGGACGATGCGGCGCAGTTCGTGCTCGCGGTGAACAATTACCGGGCCAATGGTGGCGGCAACTTCCCCGGGGTGGCCACCGCCAAGCAGCTGTGGGCGAACTCCGACGAGATCCGTAACACGATGATCGCGTGGGTGAAGGCGAAGGGTGTCATCGATCAGGCGGAGTTCGCTTCGGTGGACTGGAAGCTGACGCAGAACGGTGTCGCGGTGTTCTGAGCGGTCGGCCGTGTGAGCCGTCCGGTGTTCTGAGCGGTCGGCGTTCTGAACGGTCGGCGTTCTGAGCGGTCGGCGTTCTGTGCCGTCGGTGCTCTGTGCCGTCGGTGTTCTGTGCTGTCGGTGAGTGCGATCGGGTTCTGTGCCGTCGGTAGGCGAAACGTCACGGCTGTTCGACGAGTGGAACCAGGTCCCCCGGGTGGTGTGCCGGGCGGGCCTGGTTTTTTTTGTCGAGCCCGAAGGTGGTGAAGGCGGTACGGGCCGGCTGCGGGTAGGGCTCTTTGCCGGTGAGGGAGTTGAGGATGGTGGCGCTGCGCCAGGCGGCGAGGCCGAGGTCGGGGGCGCCGACGCCGTGGGTGTGCTGTTCGGCGTTCTGGACGTGGACGTGTCCGGTGACGGAGGGGTCGAGTACGAGTTTGAACTCGGCGTCGACGCGGGGCCGTTCGGAGGCGTCGTAGCGCATGTAGGGGTCGAGTCCGGCGAGGATGCGGCCGAGGGGGCGTTCGCGGTAGCCGGTGGCGAGGACGACGGCGTCGGTGGTGAGGCGGGAGCGGGCGCCTTGCTGGGTGTGTTCGAGGTGGAGCTCGACTTTGGTGGTGGCGACGCGGCCGGCGGTCCGTACGCTCACGCCGGGGGTCATGGTGATGTCGGGCCAGCCGCCGTGCTGGGTGCGGCGGTAGAGCTCGTCGTGGATGGCGGCCATGGTGTCGGCGTCGATGCCCTTGTGCAGTTGCCATTGGCGGGGCAGGAGCTGGTCGCGTACGGCTTCGGGCAGGGCGTGGAAGTAGTGGGTGTAGTCGGGGGTGAAGTGTTCGAGGCCGAGCTTGGAGTACTCCATGGGCGCGAAGGCTTCGGTGCGGGTGAGCCAGGTGAGTTTCTCGGCGCCTTGGGGGCGGTTGCGCAGGAGGTCGAGGAAGACTTCGGCGCCTGATTGGCCTGAGCCGATGACGGTGATGTGGTCGGCGGTGAGCAGGCGTGCGCGGTGGTCGAGGTAGTCGGAGGAGTGCAGGACGGGGACGGTGGGGGCGTCGACGAGGGGTTTGAGTGGTTCGGGTACGTGGGGTTGGGTGCCGATGCCGATGGCGAGGTGGCGGGTGTGGGCGCGGCCGAGGGCTTGGGCTTCGCCGTTGAGGTCGAGGTGGGTGTAGTCGATTTCGAAGAGGGCGCGTTCGGCGTTCCAGCGGACGGCGTCGACTTGGTGGGAGAAGTGGAGGTTGGTGAGGTTTTCGCTGACCCAGCGGCAGTAGGCGTCGTATTCGGTGCGCTGGATGTGGAACTTTTCGGCGAAGTAGAACGGGAAGAGCCGTCCGTGATGCTTGAGGTAGTTGAGGAAGGTCCAGGGGTTGGTGGGGTCGGCGAGGGTGACGAGGTCGGCGAGGAAGGGGACTTGGAGGGTGGTGCCTTCGATGAGGATGCCGGGGTGCCAGTGGAAGGCGGGGCGCTGTTCGTAGAAGACGGTGTCGAGTCCGCCGGGTACGCCGTGGGCGAGGGCGGCGAGGGAGAGGTTGAAGGGGCCGATGCCGATGCCGACGACGTCGTGGGGTTGGTCTTCGGGGTGCGATGTCATTGCGGGGCGCCTTCCGTGGGGGGTGGGGTGGGGGTGGTTTCGATAGGGGCGGCTGCGGTGGCTTCGAAAGAGGTCGCTTCGAGGGCTTCGAGGGTGGTGGTGAGGAGGGTGGTGAGGTCGTCGTGGGTGAGGTGGGGGTTGAGGAGGGTGGCTTTGAGCCAGAGGCGGCCCTCCGCGTGGGCGCGGCCGAGGACGGCGGTGCCGTGGGTGAGCAGGGTGCGGCGGATGTGGGCGACGGTGGCGTCGGGGGCGTGGCGGGGGCGGAAGAGGACGGTGGAGATGGTGGGGGCGCGGTAGAGCTCCAATTCGGGTTGCTGGGTGATGAGTTGGGCGAGTTGGGTGGCGTGGGCGCAGACGCGGTCGATGAGGTGGGCGAGACCGTCGCGGCCGAGGGCGCGCAGGGTGACGGCGATTTTGAGGGCGTCGGGGCGGCGGGTGGTGCGCAGGGAGCGGCCGAGGAGGTCGGGTAGGCCGTGGTGGGTGTCGTCGTCGGCGTTGAGGTAGTCGGCGGTGTGGGCGAGGGGTGCGAGGTGGGTGGGGTCGGCGACGGCGAGGAGGCCGGCGGCTACGGGTTGCCAGCCGAGTTTGTGCAGGTCGAGGGTGACGGTGTCGGCGTGGTGGAGGCCGGCGAGTTGGGGGCGGTGGCGTTCGCTGAAGAGGAGGGGTCCGCCGTAGGCGGCGTCCACGTGGAGGCGGGCGTGGTGGCGGGCGCAGAGGGCGGCGATGGCGGGGAGGTCGTCGATGGCGCCGGTGTCGGTGGTGCCGGCCGTGGCGACGACGAGCGCGGTCCCGTCGAGGGTGGTGAGGGCGGTGTCGAGGGCGGCGGGGTCGGTGGTGCCGGTGGGGGCGGGGACGACGATGGGCCGGGGCAGGCCGAGGAGCCAGGCGGCTCGCTGGATGGAGTGGTGGGTGTGGGCGCCGCACACGATGTGCACGTGGTCGTGGTCTTCGCGGGCGAGGAGGAGGGCGAGTTGGTTGGACTCGGTGCCGCCGGTGGTGATGAGGGCGTCGCCGTGGGGCCAGATCTCTTGGGCGATGGTGCGGGTGAGGAGGGCTTCGAGGGCGGAGGCGGCGGGGGCCTGGTCCCAGGAGTCGAGGGAGGGGTTGAGTGCGGACGCGGCGAGGTCGGCGGCGGCCGCGAGGGCGAGTGGCGGGGTGTGGAGGTGGGCGGCGCAGAGGGGTTCGGCGGGGTCGGCGGTGCCTTCGGCGAGGGCGCGTACGACGGTGGTGAGGGCTTCTTCGGCGCCGGTGCCGTGGGCGGGCAGGAGGGGGTGGGTGGCGTGGTGGAGGCGGTCGGTGACGGTTTGGGGTCCGCCTGCGGGGAGCGGGCCGCCTCGGGTTTTCGCCCCTTGTTCGAGGGCGTCGAGTACGACGTCGAGGAGGGGGCGCAGGGCTGCGGGCCCTGCGGTGCCTCCGGCGAGGGGCGGATGGTGCATGGGGTTCCTTCGGGGGTGTGGGCAGCGACTTCACCAGCGTGGTCCTGTGCCGGCCGGTGAAGCCGCTGTGAACAACGATCTCAACCCGAAAGTGGTATTGCCTTGCGGTGGGGGCGAGTTGGGGTGGGTGGTTGCTGGTATGGCGGGTCCGCCCGCGCGGTGCGGCGCCCGGCGCGCGAGGTGCGGCGCCCGGCCCACCCCGTATCGCGGACCGGCCCACCCCGTATCGCGGACCGGGCCGCCCCGTATCGCGGGCCCGGGCGCCCGGTGTCGCGGCCCGGCCCGCGAGGTAGGGCGTAAGGCTCGCGAGGTGTCGCGCCCGGCCCGCGAGGCGGGGCGTAAGGCCCGCTCAGCGCGGTGATCCGCACGGGCCCGGTGGTCAGCCGCGGACGCGCAGGGCTCGGCGCAGGTCGTCGACCTGGTCGGCGAGGCGGCGGCGCAGGGCGGGTGTGAGGTCGTCGCGGGTCAGGCAGGTCTCGCCCAGGCGCAGGGCTTCTTCGTCGACGGCGGGCAGCGGGAAGGCGTACTGGCCGGCGGCCTGGGCCATGGCGGGGCCCCGGCGGGTGGCGAAGGGGACGGTGTCCTCGTAGTAGCGGGCGATGTAGGGCTTGAGGAGGTCGGCCTGTTCGGGTTGCCAGAAGCCTTGGGCGGTGGCGGTGAAGAGGTAGTTGGAGAGGGTGTCGCTGTGGAACATGGCGTTCCAGGCGGTTTCCTTGGCGGTGGGGGTGGGGAGGGCGGCGCGGCAGCGGGCGGCGCCTTCTTCGCCGGTGGCGCTGGGGTCGTCGGCGAGGTGGGCGGCGATTTCCTTGTCGTCGGTGGCGCCGAGTACGGCGAGGCGGGTGAGGATGCGCCAGCGCAGTTCGGGGTCGAGTTCGGGGCCGCCGGGTACGTGGCCGTCCTGGAGCCAGGCGCGCAGGGTGTCGGGTTGGGTGGCGGCGTCGATGAAGTGGCGTACGGCGATGAGGCGCAGGCCGGGGTGGGTGCCGTCTTCGGTGCGGCGGATCAGGTCGCGGGTGAGGTCGGTGAGGAGGGTGAGGGCGGCGGGGCGGTCGGTGGGGGTGAGGTAGCGGTCGGTGATGTGGGTGGCGGCGAAGGTCAGGACGCCTTGGACGATGGCGAGGTCGGTTTCGTCGCAGAGGTGGGCGCGAGCGGTTTCCAGGTAGTCGCTGGGTGCGAGTTCGCCGTCGCGGACCATGTCGCGCAGGGTGTTCCACAGGACGGCGCGGGTGAGGGCGTCGGGGACGCCGGACAGGGAGCGCAGGGCGGCTTCGGTGGAGGTTTCGTCGAGGCGGACCTTGGCGTAGGAGAGGTCCTGGTCGTTGAGGACCAGCAGGGCGGGACGCGGGCCGGGTCGGGTGACGGGGGCGGTGTGCGGGACGTCGATGTCGAACCGGTCGCGCAGGACGAGGGTGCGGCCGTCGTGGGGGTCGCGGTCGTAGGTGCCGACGGTGAGGCGGTGGGGGCGGTGTCCTTGGCGGGTGGTGGTGAGGTGCCACTGTCCGTCGCTTTCGGCCACGGTGGGAGTGAGGGTGTCGACTCCGGTGGTGCCGAGCCATTGTTCGGCCCAGGCGTGGACGTCGCGGTCGGTGGCGCTCGCGAGGGAGTCGATGAAGTCGGCGAGGGTGGCGTTGGCGAATTTGTGACGGGCGAAGTGGGTGTTGATGCCTGCGAGGAAGTCCTTCTCGCCGAGCCAGGCGACGAGTTGGCGTAGGGCGGAGGCGCCCTTGGCGTAGGAGATGCCGTCGAAGTTGAGGAGGGCGGAGGCGGTGTCGGGGACGGCGTCGGGTGCGGGGGCGACGGGGTGGGTGGAGGGCCGCTGGTCGGCGTCGTAGCCCCAGGATTTGCGGGTGATGGCGAATTCGACCCAGGTGTCGGCGCCCCTCCACCTGGGGGTCCACCCCGCAGGGCCCCCGAGGGCGACTTCGTTGAGGGTCTGGTAGCCCATGTATTCGGCGAAGGACTCGTTGAGCCAGATGTCGTCCCACCATTGGAGGGTGACGAGGTCGCCGAACCACATGTGGGCCATCTCGTGGGCGATGACCATGGCGCGGATCTGGCGCTGGGTGTCGGTGACGGCGGAGCGGTAGACGAATTCGTCGCGGAAGGTGACGAGGCCGGGGTTTTCCATGGCGCCGGCGTTGAATTCGGGGACGAACGCCTGGTCGTAGGAGTCGAAGGGGTAGGGCTCGTCGAACTTCTCGTGGTAGCGGTCGTAGCACTGCCGGGTGATCTCGAAGAGTTCGTCGGCGTCGGCGTCGAGGTGGGGTGCGAGGGAGCGGCGGCAGTGCAGGCCGAAGGGGAGGCCGGCGTGTTGGGTGGTCACGGAGTGCCAGGGGCCTGCGGCGACGGCGACGAGGTAGGTGGAGATGAGGGGGGTGGTGGTGGCTTTCCAGCGGCCGTCGTCCTGCTGGGTGGTGATGCCGTTGGCGAGGACGGTCCAGGTGTCGGGGGCGGTGACGGTGAGGTCGATGACGGCTTTGAGGTCGGGCTGGTCGAAGGCGGCGAAGACGCGCTGGACGTCGTCCATGAAGAGCTGGGTGTAGACGTATGTCTCGGCGTCGGCGGGGTCGGTGAAGCGGTGCAGTCCTTCGCCGGTGTGGGAGTACGCCATGGCGGCGTCGATGTGCAGTTCGTGCGGGCCGGCGGTGAGGGCGGTCAGCGGGAGCCGGTTCTCGACGAGGGTTTCGGGGTCGAGGGGGGCGCCGTCGAGGGTGGCCGAGCGCAGGGTGGCGGGTTTGAGCTCGACGAAGGTGTCCCCGGCGGCGCGGGTGGTGAAGTGGAGGGTGGTGCGGGAGTCGAACGTGTCGTCGCCGGTGGTGAGATCGAGCTCGATCGCATATCGCTGGACGTCGAGGAGGAGGGCTCGGGTCTGCGCTTCGTCGCGCGTCAGTACGGACATGGGCCCATGCTGCCTGATGCGGGCGGGGGCGCCCAGCGTGCGGACGGGCCGGGGTGGGGGTTCGGGGCTTTGGCGTCGTCGTCCGGTGCGCGGATGGGCGTGGGCACTCTCTGCGCGCCGGCGCCTCGGGGGTGGGGCCGGGGGCGTCAGGCGCCGGGAGCCCGGACGGGGAGGTCTCGTTCGGCGGCTGCCGCGGCGAGCCTCTTGTCATACGTGACGAACGCGGTCAGCGCATGTTCGAGGTGTTCGGCGCAGGCCAAGTGGATCGCGTCCGGGCTGCGCAGATGCCGTTGCGGGAATTGGCCGGCGGCTCGCAGGATCTGATCGGTGAGGCGGATGCGTAGCACTCGGTCCAGCATCTCCTCGGCGGCGTCGCCAAGTTCGGGGTCGGCGGCGGCGCGTACCAGGGTGCGGGCGACCTCGGTCTGGGTGAGTGCCGACGTCACGTGGCCCTCGGCTGCGTGTGCGGTCAAGAAGGTGCGCAGCGCCGGTGTCTCGGGTTCGGGAAGCAGCAGTTTGAGCAGGGCGCACGAGTCGAGGTAGATCATCGTTCTTCCTCGTCGCGCAGGGAGTGCAGCACTGCGGAGAGCGGGCCGGGCTGCCCGGTCCGGGCCGGTAGGGGTTGCCAGTCGGCGAGGCCGCGTGCTGAGGCCGCGTTGTCCGGGTCCACGGTGCCGGTGCGTTCGAGGTCCTCCATGACCCGTTGCTCGGGGTCCGGTGGGCCGAGGACCGCGACGAGCCGGCCGTTGCGCGTGATTTCGACTCTTTCGCCGGCGGCGACTCGTTCGATGAGTTCGCTCGCGTGCTGCTGGAGCTGACGAATGGGGACTCTGGTGGTCATGGCTTCCACGGTAGCGGCGCGTGTGCGTCGCGGCCTCGAAGCGTGCGTCGTTTCGCTCGTACGAAGTACGAGGGGCGGCCGGGCTGCCTGCCCGGCCGATCGACTCCGTGAACGCCCGTGCGGTCAGCTGGAGTTGGCGATGGTCTCGTGGTGGCGGATGACCTCGGCGATGATGAAATTGAGGAGTTTCTCGGCGAAGGCGGGGTCGAGTTTGGCGCTTTCGGCGAGGCGGCGCAGGCGGGCGATCTGTTCGGCTTCGCGAGAGGGGTCGGCCGGGGGGAGCCGGTGCTCGGCCTTGAGGTGGCCGACCTGCTGGGTGCATTTGAAGCGTTCGGCCAGCATGTGCACGACGGCGGCGTCGATGTTGTCGATGCTGTCGCGGAGCCGGGAGAGCTCTGCTTGCACGGAGGGGTCGATCGTGGTCATGGTCAGCGAGCTTACGTGGCGTGGCCGACGATGGTCGGCGGGTGTTCAGGATCCGGGATCCGGCTGCTCCAGCCGCCGGGGACGGCTCGGCCCTGTTGCTCGCGGAAGCGTACGGGTGCGATGCCGACACGGCGGGTGAAGAGGCGGGAGAAGTAGGCGGGGTCGTCGTATCCGATGCGGCGGGCGATGGCGGCGACGGGGAGTTCGGTGGCGGCGAGGAGTTCTTTGGCGCGGCCGAGGCGGATGCCGAGGAGGTAGTCCTTGGGGCTGCATCCGGCGGCTCTGCGCACGGCGGTGCGCAGCTCGGCGGGGGTCATGCCGTGGCGGGCGGCGTGTTCGGCGACGGACAGGGGCTGGAAGGCGTCGCGGGCGAGGGAGTCGAGTACGGGGTCGCCGTCGGGTGCGACGTCGGCGCGGGAGCGGCGCAGTGCGACGAGCAGTTCGTGAACGGCTGCAGCGGTTTCGACTTCCAGGAGGGGGTTGCCGCGGCGGGCGGCCCTGGCGATGCGGCCGACGGCGGCGTGCGCCCCGACGGTGTCGCTGAGGGGGACGACGGGCCGGTCGGGGTCGATGTAGCCGAGTTCGGTGTACGTGGTGGTGGCGGGGCCGGCGAAGTCGACGAAGGATTCGTCCCAGCCGGTGACGGGGTCGGCGCCGTAGTGGTGGGGCACGCCGGGGGTGAGCCAGATCAGGGCGGGTGCGGTGACGGGGACGCGGCGGCCGTCGGGGCCGCGGAACCAGCCGCCGCCGGCGCCGATGACGACGGCGACGTGGTGGTCGAGGGTGCGGGGTCCGACGGTGGGCAGCGTGCCGTGTTGCAGTCCCACGCCGAGGCAGACCAGGCCGAGGCGGTGGTGGGCCGGACTCGGGGTGAAATACCGCATCCAGGTGTGATACATGCCGCTTTCCGCTCTCTGCCGGTCCCCCTTGTGTCCAATCAGCGCCGATCTTTGTCCATGGACCCGTGCCGCGCCAGGGGGCGAGAGTGGCCCGCGTAGCGATCGAGAGAGATGGGCGGGGCTGAGCGGTGGCCGACTTCACGGTGGGGGACGCGGACTTTCTGCTCGACGGGCGGCCGGTGCGGCTCCTCTCGGGGGCGCTGCACTATTTCCGGGTGCACGAGGCGCAGTGGGGGCACCGCCTCGCGATGCTGCGGGCGATGGGCCTGAACTGTGTCGAGACGTATGTGCCGTGGAACCTGCACGAGCCGTTCCTCGGCCATTACCGGGACGTGGGGGCGCTCGGCCGGTTCCTGGACGCGGCGCGGGAGGCGGGCCTGTGGGCGATCGTGCGGCCGGGGCCCTACATCTGCGCCGAGTGGGAGAACGGCGGGCTTCCGCACTGGCTGACGGGCCGGCTGGGGCGCCGGGCGCGTACGGACGATCCGGAGTATCTGGTGCATGTGAACCGGTGGTTCCACGCGCTGCTCCCCCAGGTCGCCGAGCGGCAGATCGACCGGGGTGGTCCGGTGGTGATGGTGCAGGTGGAGAACGAGTACGGCAGTTACGGCACCGACCGGGGCTACTTGCGTCATCTCGCCGATCTGCTGCACGACTGCGGGATCACGGTGCCGCTGTTCACCTCGGACGGCCCCGAGGACCACATGCTGACGGGGGGCTCGCTGCCGGGTGTCCTCGCCACGGCGAACTTCGGCAGCGGGGCGCGCGAGGCCTTCGAGGTGTTGCGCCGCCATCAGCCCTCGGGGCCGTTGATGTGCATGGAGTTCTGGTGCGGCTGGTTCGACCACTGGGGTGCGGAGCATGTGGTGCGGGACGCGGGCGACGCGGCGGCGACGCTGCGCGAGATCCTGGAGTGCGGGGCGTCGGTCAACCTGTACATGGTGCACGGCGGGACCAACTTCGCGGGCTGGTCGGGTGCGAACCGGGCCGGGGAGCTGCATGTGGGGGCGCTGGAGCCGACGGCGACGTCGTACGACTATGACGCGCCGATCGACGAGGCGGGCCGGCCCACGGAGAAGTTCTGGCGCTTTCGCGAGGTGCTCGCGGCGCACCAGGCGGACGGGGCTGCCGCACTCCCTCAACTGCCGCCGGAGCCACGTCCGTTGAGAGGTTCGTCCGCGGCGACCTGGGAGGCCTGGTCCTCCCTTTCCGATGTGATGGACGTGCTGGGGGGCGAGGAGAGCGAGTCGCCGGTGCCGCCCACGTTCGAGGAGCTCGACGTCGACCGGGGCGTGGTCCGCTACCGCGTGGACGTCCCCACGGGACGGCAGCCGTACCCGCTGGGTGTGCTGGGGTTGCGTGATGTGGCGACGGTGTACGTCGACGGGGTGCACGCGGGGGTCCTGGACGGCGAGGACGCGACGCTGGCGGATCCGGTGCCGGGCGGGGCGGCGGTCGAGCTGTGGGTGGAGTCACTGGGCCGGGTCAACTACGGGCCGCGCGGCGGGGAGACGAAGGGGATCACGGGCGGAGTGCTGCACGAGCGGCAGTATCTGCACGGCGTGCGGGCGCGGGGTCTGCGCTTGGACGCGTTCTCCGTCCCGGGGGCGGTGGAGAAGCTCCCCTTGGGCGAGGTGGTGCCGCCGCCCGGTACGACCGGTCTGCACCGGGGCCGGCTCGACCTGCCGGCCGGGGAGCCCGGGGTGGGCGGGGTGGGCGGGGACTGGTTCGCGTGGCTGCGGCTGCCCGGGTGGGGGCGGGGGTTCGTGTGGGTGAACGGGTTCTGTGTGGGGCGCTACTGGGGGGTGGGGCCGCAGCGGGCGCTGTACGTGCCGGGGGCGGTGCTGCGGGCGGAGGGCAACGAGGTGTGGGTGCTTGAGCTTGCGGGCGCGGAGGGGGTGGGCGAGGTGACGCTGGCCGGCTGAGCCCGGCGACGTTCCTTGCGGGCGCGGCTTGCTTCTGTGCGGTTGGGGGAGTTTGAGGACGAGCGCCTTTCAGGCGCGGACGGGGTCCGGGGCGGAGCCCCAGGGTTGGCTGGGGGTCCGCCCCGGGGCGCCTACAGCTCGCGTACCTCGAACGTGTCCAGGGTGAATTCGGCCACCCCGTCGTCCCCGACCTTCCTCAGGCCGACCCAGGCCACCCCCACCGCCGGCGCGGTGAACTCGTAGCTGAACACCGCCGGCTCCGTCGCGACCGGCAGCGCGACCCGGCTCAGCTCATGCGGTGCCGGCTCGTCGACCCCGGTGATCCACGCGTACTGCCCGGCCTTCTCGTTCTCGTACCGGAAGGACACCCGGTAGCGCCGCCCCGCCACGAAGCGCACGGTGTGGTCGACCGTGCGGTACACCAACCCGTCGTTCTCGCCGCGCGACTTCAGCGACTCCGTACCGTCGACGACGTCGTCGATCACCTTGCCGTTCCAGCCCCGCTGGGTGAACGGGGCGTGCCGCTGCGCGATGTGGGTGCGGGGGTCGGTGGAGCCGCCCGCGTCGCCCTTGACGAAGGGGCCCCAGCCGGACGGCACGCTTTGGAAGTCCTCGTACGCGATCGTGCCGGGCTTGGCGGTCGGCTCGGCCGGTACGACGCGTACGGAGTCGAAGCGGATCCGGGCCGCGCCCGCGCCGGCCCGCAGCGTGAGGGTGACGGGGCCGCCGCCCGCCGGCACCGTGAAGGGGACGGTCATGCGCTGGAAGCGGGTGTCGTGCTTGCGGTCGGCGGCCACGTAGTTGACGGCGGTGGAGGTGTCGGTCCAGTTGGTGGCGGTGACGCCGTCGGCGGTACGGATGTCGAGTGCGGCCAGGCGCCGCTCCCCCGCCTTCTCGCCGACCTCGACCTGCACCGATGCGCGGTACGTGCCGGGTGCGAGGCGGGCGAGGCGCTGGCCGACGGTGGCCGCGTCGCCGCCGGGCAGGACGAGTTCGTAGTCGCCGAGCGGGTTGCGGGCGACCTTCGCGGCGCCGGTCACCTGCCATCCGTGGAGCGTCCCGGAGTTGAATCCGGGATCGTGCACCGGGGTGAACCGGCCCCAGGCCGGGTCGCCTTGGGTGCGGGGCCGGGTGCGGTGGACGACGTAGGGCTGTCCGGGGTCCGCGTCGGGGATCGTCACGCCGCCCGCGCGGACGGGGAGGTCGGCTACGTACACCCGGCCCTGGTCGGTGAGCCGGTGGAGGACCACCGTACGCAGGCCGGACCAGCCGCGCGGCAGACGCCAACTGGTCGTGCCACCGGCCGGGTTGTAGTGGTAGAGCTTCGCCGGGTCGGTGGCGTTGCGGGGCTCCCACGGCAGGAGGTAGGTGCCGGCGTCGTAGACGAGACGGCCGTCGGTGGTGATGCGGCGCGCGCCGGTGGCGTCGCTGACCGAGGTGCCGGCCGGGCCGGCGAAGGTGACCTCGTGCTCGGTCCACCGTTCGATGGGGTGGGCCTGAAGGTACTTCGCGGGCAGCGACTCGGTCCAGATCAGGTCGTAGAACGCCTGCCAGTCCGTCTTGCCGGTCCAGCCCTCGAAGTTGCCCATGTGGGCGTGGCCGAGCAGGGTGGGCCACTTGTTGGCGAAGACGTCCTTCTGGTGGTGCCGGATGAAGCGGATGAGCTGGGAGTTGATGCCGCGCGAGGTGTCGGGGCCGTAATCCGTCTCGTTGGCCCAGTGCGACCACAGGGAGGAGCGCTCCAGGCCGTGGCCCCATTCGGAGGCGACGAGCCAGCCCTGGTCGCGCAGGGCGCGCTGGAGCCGGTCGGAGGTCCAGCCCGATTCGCGGAACACGTCGATGTAGAGGCCGTCGAGTGCGGGGTCGGTGTCGTGGCGCAGGTCGGCGAAGCGCTTGATGATGTCGCCGGAGACCAGGTCGCGGCGCTGGTCGATGCGGTAGGACTGGTCGAGCCAGTCCCACTGCGGGTTGTTCTTGTCGACGAGGGTGTCGGAGAAGGCGTGGGCGACGGGGTAGGACTCGGTGGCGTTGACGTGGACGGCGAAGTCGCTGTTCCACTTCTTGCCTTCACGCACAAGGGAGTTGAGGTCGGTGAGGCCGCCGGCGCGCTTGTTGTAGTTGCCTGCGTAGTCGGGGTGGGCGGAGTCGTGGCCCTCCGACTGGTAACCCTTGAGCAGGGTGTACTGGCGCAGCCCGTCGGTGGCGAGCGAGATGCGCTTGACGTTGTCGAGGGTGGCGAGGAACGGGTTGGTGGCCTGCGAGGCGAAGTTGTAGGGGATGTGCGGGACGACCCGCAGGTGCTGGGCGTCGGCGCCGAGCGGCTCGACCATGATGTCGCGGAACGCGATGGCGGCGTCCTGCCAGTCGACGACGCCGTCGTTGTTGCGGTCGCCGGTGACGATGACGGTGGCGTACGGCAGGGGCTCGGTGGCGCCGGTGGGCGCGGTCGCGGCGCGGTACGTCCACTGGCCCGGGGCGAGCTGTGTCTTGACGTAGCCGTCCCGTCGCAGCGTCTGGCGCCACAGCCGGCCGTTCTCCCAGGTGGCGCCGGGGGTGCCGGCGGGGTTGTCGTAGACGGTGTTGGTCTCGATGGCGCCGCCGAGCGTGTGGTGGGCGAGGACGGCGTAGGCGCAGCCGATGGGCTGGGCGTCGGGGGCGGTCGTGGCGGTGGGCGCGACGAGGGTGTCACCGCTCTTGGCCTTGTCCAACTGGAGCTGGGCGGCGAGGAGTTGGACTCCGGGCTGGTCGCTGCGGACGGACAGCAGGGCGAGGCCGGGGATCTGGAGGGTGCCGACGCGCAGGGCCGGGGTGTCGTCGATGCGGGTGACGCGCCAGTCGACGCGGTGTCCGTCGGCGCGGATCTCGGCGGTGATGCGGGTGCCGCCGTCGAAGGAGAGGGTGTACGTGATGCGGTCGCGGGCCGGGCGCGACGTCACCCGGGGGGTGTGGGGGGTGCCGTCGATGAGCACCTCGGTGACGGTGTCCTCCTGGCCGTGGAGGACGGCGCCGGTGGCGCGGTCGGTGTACGCCACGATGCGGGGGAAGGTGGTGGCGACGCGGACGTCGAGGCCGGCGGAGCGCAGGATTGTCTCCCCGGCGTTCTGGCCGGCGGCGCGTGCCGGTGAGGGGATGCCGAGGGCTGCGCCGGCTCCGGTGAGGGCGGTGACCGCGACGACGGTCCTCCGGTTCGGGCCGTGCTGTTCGGGGTTCACGCGCGCGCTCCTTGTCGTGGGGGCGTTGGGTGCGCACCACGTTGTTCCGCTGGATGCGGGTGTGCCCATGGACAAAGCGGGGGTACGTCTTGGACTAACGGTTCCCCGACCTCGCCTCCCTGGGGCTCCGCCCCACACCCATGACGGGCTGGGGTCGCCTCTGCTGGGCATTCCGCCAAGGCCGACCCACCTGGGGGCGCGGGGAACTGCGCGGGACGCGGGCACGGTCCGCAGACGAGAGCGGGGTTGCTGGGGCTCCGCCCCAGCCCCCGTTCGCGCCTTCAGGGCGCTCGCCCTCAAACCCCCCAAGGCCATAAGGGCCAGGGAGGACCCCCCAGGATGGGCTGAGGTGGCCTCGATCGGCCACACTGCCGAGGTCCGACACCGCCAGGGGCGCGGGGAACTGCGCGATATGGGCCGGGGCTACAGGGGGTGCAAGGGGAGGCGCATGGTCACCTGCCAGCCCCCCTCCCCCGGCCCCGCCGCAAGCTCGCCCCCCATCGCGGACACCCGCTCCGTCAGGCCGGCGAGACCGAAGCCGCCGCCGCGGGCCTGTTCGGTGAGGGGGACGGCGTGCGAGCCGTCGTCCATGACGCGCACGTCGAGGCCGCCCGCAGTGGCGCGAAGAGCGACCCGCACCACCGTCGCGTCCGCCGCGTGCTTGCGCACGTTCGTGAGGGATTCGCGCACCACCCGGTGGGCGAGGGCGGCCGCGTCGCCCGGCAGGCGTTCCTCCAGGCCGGGCTCCACGTGGAGGACGGCCGGGGGCCCCGCCTGGGAGAAGCGGGTGGTGAGTTCGCGGATCTGGGCGATGCCGGCCACCGGCTCGGTCTTCGGGTCACCCTCGCGCAGCACCCGTACCAGACGGCGCATCGCGCCGAGCGCCTCGCTGCCTGCCTCCTCGATGCGTGCGAAGGACTCCGCGGCACGCTCCCCCGAGACGGCGGTGAAGCGGGCGGCCTGCGCCTGCACGACGATGCCGGTGACATGGTGGGCGACCAAATCATGGAGCTCGCGGGCGAGTTCGAGGCGTTCGGCGGTGCGGACGGCCTGGAGGTCGCGGATCCGCTGGCCGGACTGGGCGCGCATGAGCAGCGAGTACGCGCTGACCACGACCGCGAGGACGGCGAAGAGCAGGGTGAACCGGCCGGGGTCGGCGTCGCGCACCGGTACGGCCACGCAGCCGAGGCCGAGGACCGGCCCGAGGAGCGCCGCGGTGCGGGCGGGCGCGTAGAGGAGGACGGAGGAGAGCAGGACCAGGAGCGCGATCGCCTCACCCATACCCCAGACGATCTCGGGCCGGTCGAGGAGGAGCAGGACGGTCGCGGTCCAGGTGAGGGCGGCCGCGGTCCAGGCCCGCGGCACGAGCGGGATCCTCGGCCAGGGCACCGCGCACAGGCAGACCGCGACGCCGGCGCACCACACGATGGCGTGCGGCCGGGTGGGCTGGCGGGCCAGCGCCACACCTTCGTAGGTGACGAGGGCGACGAGGACGGCGGCGAGCAGCGGGCGGGCGGCGGCCGCGGCCCGCGGATGGCGCCGGACCCAGCTGCGTACGGGGCTCATGCGCGGCTCACGCCGCGTTCGCGGCTAGTCCGCTCTCCCAGGCCCAGGCGGCGATCTCCACGCGGTTGCGCGCGCCGAGTTTGCCCTGGACGTTGGCGAGGTGGGTCTTGACGGTGGACAGCGAGACGTACAGCTCGCCGGCGATCTCGGCGTTGGTGGCGCCGCGGGCCAGGCAGCGCACCACGTCGCGTTCGCGTTCGGTGAGCGGCTCGACGGGGGTGCGTACGCCGCCCGCGGGGCGGGCCGATGCCAGTTCCTTCAGGAGGCGCACGGTGATCGCGGGCGAGACGAGCGAGTCCCCGGCGGCCGCGGCGCGTACCGCTTCGACGAGCATTTCGGGGCTCGCGTCCTTGAGGAGGAAGCCGGAGGCGCCGCCGTGCAGGGCGGCGTGGACGTATTCGTCGAGGTCGAAGGTGGTGCAGATGACGATGTGGGGCCGGTCGCGGCCGGCCAGGCGACGGGTGACCTCCAGTCCGTCCAGGCCGGGCATGCGGATGTCGAGGAGCAGTACGTCGGGCTGGAGGCGCTCGACGGCTTCGAGGGCGGCGTTCCCGTCGACGACGTCGGCGACGACCTCGATGTCGTCCCTGCTCTCCAGGATCATGCGGAAGCCGGTCCTGACCATTTCCTGGTCGTCCGCGATGACCACTCTGATCGACATGCCCCTATCTGAGCAGGTTTGGCCGGGCGTTCGCAAACGCGCGGCGCCCGGCCGGGCCGGGGCGCGGGCCCCGGGTGAGATGTGGGGCGCTACAGCGTCGCGGCGGCCTGGGCTATGGCGGAGGCGAAGGTCGAGACCTCGGAGTAGACGCCGGGGTAGCCGGGCTCGGCGCATCCGTTGCCCCAGCTGACGATGCCGACCTGGATCCAGGCGCCCGCGTCGTCCTTGCGGAACATGGGGCCGCCGGAGTCACCCTGGCAGGTGTCGACGCCGCCCTGGGCGACATAGCCGGCGCAGATCTCGTCGCTCGGGACGAGGTCGCTGCCGTATGCCTGCTGGCACTGGGCGTCGGAGACGAAGGGGACGGTCGCCTTGTAGAGGTAGCGCTGCTGGCCGCCGCCCTCACTGCGAGCACCCCAGCCGGCGATGGTGAAGATGCCGCTGTTGTACGCGGTGGTGGTGGCGATCTTGAGGGTGGGCTGGTTGATGGGCTTGGCGAGCTTGATCAGCGCCCAGTCCTTGCCCTTGCCGTTGTAGCCGGGGGCCTGGAGCACCTTGGTGGACTTGACCTTGACCGCGCTGGAGCTCTGCAGGTCGACGACGCCGCCGGTGGCGGTGATCGAGGTGTTGGTGCCGCTGCCGTCGACGCAGTGGGCGGCGGTCAGGACGATCTGCTGGGTGTAGAGCGCGCCGCCGCACCCCATGGAGAGCCGGACCATGAACGGGAACTCGCCCTGCGCGGCCCGGGTGCCGCCGACCACCGGCTGCGGCGAGGCCGACGGGCCGAGCGGGGCGACGGGGGAGGGCGAGGCGAAGGCGTCGGTGGCGGGCAGGCTGACCGCGGCGGCGAGGACGGCCGTGACGGCCAGGCATCTGCGCAGCGCTCGCATGATCTTCTTCAACTGACTGCCTCTCGTGGGGGGTTGGCTGTCGGTCCACACGGACGAGCGCGCTGACGGGATCACGGAGCTGGTTCTGTCATGGGCGCGTCAATGCGTTGCGGGGATTATGGGGAGGCTCCCCCGCCCCTCACAAGGGCCACTTTCCGGCCAGAGCGGGGGCGGACTCGGTGGCGGCCGGCGAGGGTCCGGCGGCGGCCCGGCGCGCTTACAGTGGAAGCCGGTCCGCGGTTCGGAACGGGGGTGACTGCGTGGGCGCGTCGAGCCCGGTCGTGCACGGCTATCCGCATCTCGCCACGGTGCGCGCGGCCATCACCGCGCTGCACAAGCGGCTGTCCTACGAGGGGCTCCAGGCGTACGCGGTCAGCGTGGCCCCCGCGGATGTCGCCTTCGCCGACCACGACGACCTGCACCTGGGCGCCCAGCGGGTGGCCCGCGCGCTGGTGCAGCATCTGCGCCTTCCCGAGGCCCGGATGATCGTGGGCTTCCGCGAGATGCAGCACGCCGCGAACGTCGAACTGGCCGCGGGGCCGGAGTACTTCATCGAGCTGAACGACCGCTTCCGTACCCACCGCAGGGACATCGGGGCGGCGCTCGCGCACGAGATCACCCATGTGCTGCTGCACCGCCTGGACCTGACGTTCCCCGGAACGCGCGACAACGAGATCCTCACCGACACGGCGACGACGTACCTGGGTGCGGGCTGGCTGCTGCTCGACGCGTTCCGTGAGGACGGGGTCTCCAGCCAGAAGCTGGGCTATCTCACGCCGGAGGAGTTCGGGTACGTCCTGGCCAAGCGGGCCGCGCTGTTCGGCGAGGATGCCTCGCCCTGGTTCACCAGCCCGCAGGCGTACCCCGCGTACACGGCGGGCGCGGGTCTCGCGGGGCGGGACACGCGGCAGCCCCCGCTGGCGGCGGCGGGGTGGGCGGGGCGGCGCCGCTACGCGAAGGACCGCCGGTACGCCCAGGAGCACGGCACCGCCCCGGCCGCGCCCGGCTCCCCCACCCCCCTCTACTCCTTCGAGCCCGGCCCCGCCGGATTGCGGGTGTCCTTCCCCTGCCCGACCTGCTGCCAGCGGATCCGGGTGGGGGTGCGGGGACAGGTCCGGGTGCGGTGCGGGGTGTGCGGGGCGGTCCTCGACTGCGACACGTAGGCCCGTGGGGGGGCGGGCTGTACGGCCATCCCGCGCAGTTTTCCGCGCCCCTGGAACCCGCTTTCGTCCGCAGACCGTGCCCACGTCCCGCGCAGTTCCCCGCGCCCCTGACTACTCGGTGCGGGCCCGCATGGGCAGCCTCAGCCCGTCCGGCGAAGAGCGCCCTTCAGGCGCGAACGGGGTCCGGGGCGGAGCCCCAGGGAGCTGCACCCTCAAGTAGCCGCACGGGCGGGCAGGTGGAAAGGGATGGCTCGAATGCGCTGACCGGATCCGTACGGCAACCGCATCGCCCCGGCTGCCCGCCGTTCACCGGTCCGACACCCACCCCCTCCGTAATGGAGTTGTCTGTACAACAGTTGTCCGTACAACTTGGAGCCCCCGTGATCGCCCCACGCATGCGCACCGCCGCCCTCGCCATCACCCTGGCCACCTCCGCGTTCGCCCTCGCCGCCTGCGGCGCCAAGTCCGACGCCTCCACCAGCGCGGCCGACGGCGGCAAGGGCGGCAAGAGCCCCGCGGCCGCCACCTCCGCGAAGGACGCCGGCGGCATGGACGCGCTGATCGCCGCCGCCAAGAAGGAGGGCGCGCTCAACGCGATAGCCATCCCGCGCGACTGGGCGAACTACGGCGCCCTCATCGACGGCTTCACGAAGAAGTACGGCATCAAGGTCGCCGTCGACAACCCCGACGGCTCCAGCGCCGACGAGATCAACGCGGTCAAGACCCGCAAGGGCCAGGACCGCGCCCCCGACGTCCTCGACCTCGGCTCCTCCTTCGCGCAGTCCGCGGGCGACCAGGGCCTGACCGCCCCGTACAAGGTCGAGGGCTTCGACAAGATCCCCGCGGCGCAGAAGGACGCTCAGGGCCGCTGGTTCAACGACTACGGCGGCTACGTCTCCATCGGCTGCGACGCGGGGCGTGTCAAGGTGTGCCCGACGACCTTCGCCGATCTCCTCAAGCCCGAGTACAAGGGCCAGGTCGCGCTCAACGGCAACCCCACCAAGTCCGGTTCGGCCTTCGCCGGGGTGTACGCGGCGTCCCTCGCCAACGGCGGTTCGCTCGACGACATCCAGCCCGGTCTCGACTTCTTCGCCAAGCTGAAGAAGGCCGGCAACTACAACCCGGTGGAGTCGACCCCGGCCACGGTCGAGAAGGGTGAGACCCCGATCTCGATCGACTGGGACTACCTGAACGCCGGCTACGCCGACCAGTTCAAGGGCAAGGGCCTCGACTGGAAGACCGCGGTCCCCTCCGACGGCGTCTACGCCCAGTACTACTCGCAGGCCGTCAACAAGGACGCCCCGCACCCGGCGGCCGCCCGCCTGTGGCAGGAGTACCTGTACTCCGCCGAGGGCCAGAACCTGTGGCTGAAGGGGTACGCCCGTCCGGCGCTCATGCCGGCCATGGACAAGGACGGCACGCTCGACAAGGCCGCCGCCGGCAAGCTGCCGCAGGTCGCCGGCACCCCCACCTTCCCCACCGAGGCGCAGAACACCAAGGCCAAGACGGTTCTGGCCAATGGCTGGGCCAAGGCGATCTCGGGCTGATCACACCGTCATGACTGTCGCCACCACCACCTCAACACCCGTCGCAGCAGCGGCAGTTGAGCGGCCGAAGGAACGCCGGGGCCGCAGCCGCCCCGGCGCCTGGCTCGCCGCCGTCCCGCTGCTCGCCTTCGTCGCGCTCGCCTTCGGCCTGCCGGCCCTCGCCATGCTGAACGGCGCGCTGTCCGTCGACGGCTCGTACGGCCTGGGCAACATGAGGCAGTCCGTGCACGGCGCGTACTGGACCGCGCTGCTCGGCAGCGTGAAGCTGTCCGCCACCACCGCCGCCATCGCGGCCGTGCTCGGCCTGCTGCTCGCGCAAGCCGTCGTCACCTCGCGCGGCAAGGCGCTGCGCGAGGCCGTGCTCACCGCGTCGGGGGTACTCGCCAACTTCGGCGGTGTCCCGCTCGCGTTCGCCTTCGTCGCCACCCTCGGCAACGCGGGCGTCCTCACCACCGAACTGGGCCTCGCCGATCACGGCTGGAGCCTCTACAGCTTCTGGGGCCTGGCCCTGACCTATCTGTACTTCCTCGTTCCGCTGATGGTGCTCACCGTGGCGCCGGCCCTGGACGGGCTGCGCCCACAGTGGCGCGAGGCGGCCCAGAACAGCGGGGCGAGCGTCTGGCAGTACTGGCGTCACGTCGGGATCCCGGTGCTGCTTCCCACCCTGCTCGGCGGCTTCGTGCTGCTCTTCGGCAGCGCGTTCGCCGCGTACGCGACGGCCGCCTCGATGGTGGGGAGTTCGGTGCCGCTCGTCACCCTGCAGATCGCGGACGCGCTCTCCGGCAACGTCCTGGTCGGCCAGGAGAACGTGGCGCTCGCGCTCAGCCTCGACATGGTGATCGTCGCCCTCCTGGTGATGGCCGTGCATCTGCCGCTTCAGCGAAGGAGCGCCCGATGGCTCGCCTGACGCATCCGCTGCGCCCCTGGCGCGGCGCGGTCCTGCTCGTCGCCGGCGCCTATTTCGCGGTGCCGCTGCTCGCCTCGCTCGTGTTCACGGTGGATGTGCCGGGGCAGGGCTTCACCCTGGACTCGTACACGCAGATCTTCGGCGCCGACGGGTTCACCGGGGCCCTCCTCCGGTCGATGGGCCTGGCCCTGGCGACGGTGGCGCTCGCCCTGCTCCTGACGGTGCCGGCCGCGCTCGCGGTACGGCTGTCCGGTTCGGGACGGCTGCGGGCGGTCCTCGAAGTGGTGTGCACACTGCCGCTGGTGGTGCCGCCGGTCGCGCTCGTCGCGGGGTTGGGCACGGTCCTCAAGTGGGGCCCCGACCATCTGGAGACGACCCCGCTGTACCAGACGTTCGTCGCGATCCAGAACCCGTCGTTCCCGCTGGTCCTGGTCTTCGCGTATGTCGTGATGGCGCTGCCGTTCGTGTACCGCTCCCTCGACGCGGGGCTGCGGGCCGTCGATGTGCGCACCCTGGTGGAGGCGGCCCGCGATCTCGGCGCGTCCTGGCCGCGGGCGCTGTTCGCGGTCGTCCTGCCCAATCTGCGCACCGCGCTGCTCAACGCCTCGTTCCTGGCGCTCGCCCTGGTGCTCGGCGAGTTCACGGTGGCCTCGCTGCTCGGGTTCCAGCCGTTCGCGGTGTGGATCGTGCAGGCATCCGGCGCCAACGCCCAGCTGTCGGTGGCGGTTTCGCTGCTCAGTCTGCTGCTCACCTGGGGGCTGCTGCTCGTGGTGACCGGCCTCGCCCGCACCCGCGGGAGCCGCGGCAACCGCGGCGGCGGTTCGGCTCGCGGCAGTGGTATGACGCGTACGTTTCGTAAGAAGGAAGCCGTCTGATGACGACCATCGCACCGCCGCGCACCGGCACCGCCCTCACCATCCGGGGCCTGCGCCGCACCTTCGGGTCCGCCGTGGCCCTCGACGGGCTCGACCTCGACGTCGCGCCGGGTGAACTCCTGGCGCTGCTGGGCCCGTCGGGCTGCGGCAAGACCACCGCCCTGCGGGTCCTCGCGGGGTTCGAGCGGCCCGATGCGGGCGAGGTGCTGCTCGACGGCGAGGACATCGTGCCGGTGCCGGCCAACCGGCGCGACACCGGAATGGTCTTCCAGTCCTACAGCCTCTTCCCGCATCTCAACGCGGCCGACAACGTGGCGTTCGGCATGCGGATGCGCAAGGTCGCCGCGCCCCAACGCCGGGCTCGCGCGGCGGAGTTGATGGAACTGGTGGGCCTGCCCGAGCATGGCGGCCGGTTCCCGCACCAGCTCTCCGGCGGCCAGCAGCAGCGCGTCGCGCTCGCCCGCGCGCTGGCCCTCCAGCCGAGGCTGCTGCTCCTGGACGAGCCGCTTTCCGCCCTCGACGCCAAGGTCCGCGTGCAGCTGCGTGAGGAGATCCGCCGCCTCCAGCTGGAGCTCGGCATCACCACCGTCTTCGTCACCCACGACCAGGAGGAGGCCCTCTCCATGGCCGACAAGGTCGCGGTGATGCGCGGCGGACGGCTCGAACAGTGCGCGGCCCCGGCCGAGTTGTACGACCGTCCGGCGACCGCGTTCGTGGCGTCGTTCGTGGGGACGATGAACCGCGTGCCCGGCACGATCGCCTCCGACGGTCTCGCCGAGGTGCTCGGAGTGCGCCTGCCGGTCGACGGACCGGCCGAGGGCTCGGTGTTCCTCCTGCGGCCGGAGGCTCTGGAGGTGACGGAGGGCGGGCCCGACACGGTGACGGCCTCGGCCTTCCACGGCGCCAGCACCCGGCTGAGCGTGCGTCTCGCGGACGGCACCGAGGTCAAGGCCGACCTGCCCTCGCACGCCGCGGGGTCGTTCGGCGCGGGCGCGAGTGTCACCGTGCGCCCGCAGCCGCGCCCCGTACTCGCGGCCGGTGAGGCGGCGTGAGCGGGCTGCGGGCGGTCCTGTTCGACATGGACGGCACCCTCGTCGACACCGAGGAGGCGTGGGTGGAGGTGGTGGAGCAGGTCGCGGCCCGCCACGGGCACCCGCTGGTGGGTGACGAGCGCCGCTCGGTGTACGGCCGCTCGGTGCAGGACACCGCATCACTGCTGTACGTGTCGCTCGGCGCCCCGCGTGAGGAGGTGGCGGCGGAGCTGGGCGCCGGCTTCACGGCGCGCCTCGCGGACGGCGCCGAGCCGCGCCCCGGCGCGCTGCAACTGCTGCGCGCGCTGCGGGAGTCGGGGGTGCCGACCGCTCTGGTGTCGGCGTCGCCGCGCGCGATCGTGCACAGGGTGGCGACATCGCTCGACGGCCACCGCTTCGACGCCGTGTACGGGGCCGAGGACACCGCGCGCACCAAGCCGGCGCCCGATCCGTATCTGGCGGCGGCCGCGGCGCTCGGCGCGGACCCGGCGCGCTGTGTCGCGGTCGAGGACACCGCGACGGGTGTGGCGTCGGCGGAGGCGGCGGGCTGTGTGGTGCTCGCGGTGCCGTCGGTGGAGCCCATCGCGCCCGCCGAGGGCCGCACAGTGGTGGCTAGTCTGGAGGAGGCGGACCTGACCATGCTCCGCTCGCTGATCGGCAGTTGAGGGGGCCGGGGTGTCCAGCAAGTCGCCGCTCTACCGGAAAGTGGCCGGGGATCTGCGGACCGCGATAGCGGCGGGTGAGTACGGCTCGGGTGCGCGGCTGCCCGCCGAGGACCAACTCGCCCGTCGCTACGGCGTGTCCCGGGGCACGGTCCGCCAGGCTCTGGCGTCGTTGCGCGCGGACGGCCTGGTGACGTCGCGGCGCGGCGCCCGCCGGGTGGTGCTCGGCGGCGCGGCCCGGTTGCAGAGCTTCTCGGAGCTGCGCTCCTTCGCCCGTTGGGCCCGCTCACTCGGCGAGGAGCCGGGGGGCCGCACGGTGGCGGTGGAACCGGCCGAGGCCACGGAGGAGGAGGCCCACCATCTCCAACTGCCCTGCGGGAGCGCCGTGTTCCGGGTCCGTCGCGTACGCACCTTGTCGGGCGCGCCGGTGATGGTGGAACGCTCGACGTACCCGGTGCGGGTCGGGCGTCTGGTGGCCGCCATGGCGGTCGACGAGGTGTCGCACTCGCGCCAATTGGAGCTGCACGGCGTCCTGTTCACGGACGCGCAGCACACCATCGACGTGGGTCACGCGGACGCGGACGACGCGGCGCTGCTCGGCTGCCGGCCCGGCGACGCGCTCCTGCGGGAACGCCGCCGCTCCACCGACCCGGCGGGCACCCCGGTGGAGTGGTCCGAGGACCGCTATCTGCCGGGCACGGTGGCGTTCACGGTGCACAACTCGACGGCGGGCGGCGCGCTGGGCCGGCGGTTGGGCGAGGAGTGAGCCATCGGTCCCGGCCGCGCGGCCGGGTCCGCGTGAAGGTCCGCCCCACCCCGCAGGGCGGGGCGGGGCGGACCTGGTCGTGGGGTCGTCGGCACGCCCCGCGGGAACTGCCGGTTCAGCAGACGAAGTCGACCAGGCGGAACGTGACGTAGTGGTCGGCGGTGTAGTAGTCCTCCTGGGACCGCTCGCCCGTGATGATCCGGCGGGTGCCGCGCGTCGGCGCGCCCGGGGTGATCACCGTGTACTCGTGGTAGTAGGCGCTGCTCTGCTTCGGCAGGACACCCTCGCGGTTCTGAAAGACGACGCCGTCCTGGGAGTACGGGAACGGGCCGCCCCGGGCGATGAGGTCGAGGGTGTCGTGGGCCTGGGAGGGCAGCGCCGAATAGCAGACGCTGCCGACCGACTTGATGGACGCGGAGGCGGTGGTGAGGTGGGCCGTGGGGGTGGCCGATGCGGTGGCGGCGGTGGGGCCTGCGAGGAGAGCGGCGGCCACGGCGAGGGCGCCGCTGATGGCTTTGAAGCGTGGGGGGATGCTCATGCGCACCATGATGACGCGCGTAGAGTGGCGGCCGTCAACGCCAACTCGGTTGATTTTTCTACCTGTTAACCCGGCCCGCCCTCTGTGTAATGGAAGGGCCACGGCGGGTTAAGCCGTACGCAACCCGGGAACGCCGGGCTCCCCTACCGTGACCCGTACACCACCCCCGGAGCCTCGGCCTGCGCGAGGAGTTTCAGGGCTGCCTCTCCCGCCTCGCGCGGCGTCCAGCGGGCGCCCTTGTCGCTGGTCGGGCCGGGCCGCCAGCCTTCCATGACGGTGATGCGGCCCGCCTCCGCCTCGAAGACCCGGCCGGTGACGCCCTCGCTCGCGGCCGAACCCAGCCACACCACCAGGGGCGAGACGTTCTCGGGGGCCATCGCGTCGAAGGCGCCCGCGTCCTTGGGCGCGGCCATCGCCTCCGCGAAGGTTCCCTCGGTCATCCGGGTGCGGGCCGCCGGGGCGATCGCGTTGACCTGGACGCCGTACCGGCCCATTTCGGCCGCCGCCACCAGGGTCAGGCCCACGATGCCGGCCTTCGCGGCGCTGTAGTTGCCCTGCCCGACCGAGCCCAACAGGCCCGCTCCGGAGCCGGTGTTGACGACGCGCGCGGCGATCTCGCGGCCCGCCTTGGCCTCGGCGCGCCAGTGCGCTGCGGCGTGCCGCAGGGGCAGGAAGTGGCCCTTGAGGTGGACCCGCATGACGGCGTCCCAGTCGTCCTCGTCCAGGTTGACCAGTGTCCGGTCGCGCAGGAACCCCGCGTTGTTGACCAGGGTGTGCAGCGCGCCGAACGCGTCGAGGGCGGTAGCGATCAGCGAGGCGGCGCCCTGGGTCGTGGCGATGTCGCCGCCGTGTGCCACCGCCTCGCCGCCGGCCGCGCGGATCTCCTCCACCACCTCCTGGGCCGGGCCGCGCGAGGATCCCGCCCCGTCGGGGCCCACGCCCAGGTCGTTGACGACGACCCGCGCGCCCTGTTCGGCGAAGGCCAGCGCGTGGGCGCGCCCGAGCCCCCGTCCCGCGCCGGTCACGAGCACGACCCGCCCTTCGCACAATCCGTTCATCTTCCGTCTCCTTCGGGCTTGTTGGCACGTCGGTCGACCGTTGCCGCATCCAGGAACGCGGGGCGTTCGCCGCCGCCGTGGACGAGGAGGGACGCGCCGCTGATGTAGGACGCGTTCGCGGAGGCGAGGAAGACGGCGGCCGCCCCGATCTCCCCGGGCTCGGCGAGCCGGCCGAGCGGCACGGTCTCCCCGACCCGCGCGACGCCTTCCGCGTCGCCGTAGTGCAGGTCGCTCAGTTCGGTGCGGACCATGCCGAGGACCAGCGTGTTGACGCGCATTTCGGGTGCCCACTCGACCGCCATCGAGCGGGCGAGGCTCTCCAGGCCCGCCTTCGCGGCGCCGTACGCGGCCGTCCCCGGCGAGGGCCGCACCCCGCTGACGCTCCCGATCATCACGACCGACCCGTGTGCGTCCCGCAGGTACGGACGGGCCGCGAGGGAGGCCCGCAGGGGGGCCGCCAGGTTCAGCTCGACGACCCGTTCGTGGCGCTCCGCCTCGCCCTCGCCCAGCAGCCGGTAGGGGGTGCCGCCCGCGTTGTTGACCAGGACGTCAAGATGCCCGTAGTCGGCGGCGACCTCCGCGAAGAAGTTCCGTACGGCGTCGGGTTCGCGCAGGTCGAGGGGGCGGAACGCGGCGGTGCGGCCGTCGCGTTCGACCGGCTGGTCGGGCGGTCTGCGGGCGCACACGACGACGTCGGCGCCCGCCCCGAGGAACGCCTTCGCGATCCCCGCGCCCACGCCCCGGGTGCCACCGGTGACGACGACTGCCTTCCCGGTCAGCTCCATCCGCGCTACCTTCCTCACCTAACAAATGTTTGGTGGAAAGGTAGCTGATCCGCCCATGGGTGTCTCCACCTCAAGCCCCGCCGACGGGATCTGCCTCGTCACGGTCGACTTCCCGCCCGTCAACGCCCTGCCCGTCAAAGGCTGGTACGAGCTCGCCGACGCGGTGCGCGCCGCCGGTCGCGAACCCGGGACCCGCTGCGTGGTGCTCGCCGCCGAGGGCCGCGGCTTCAACGCGGGCGTCGACATCAAGGAGATGCAGCGCGACCCCGGCCACACGTCCCTCATCGGCGCGAACCGCGGCTGCTACGAGGCGTTCGCCGCGGTGTACGAGTGCGAGGTGCCGGTGGTGGCGGCGGTCGGCGGGTTCTGCCTCGGGGGCGGGATCGGCCTGGCCGGCAACGCGGACGCGATCGTGGCGAGCGAGGACGCCGTCTTCGGCCTGCCCGAACTCGACCGGGGCGCGCTGGGCGCCGCCACCCACCTGGCCCGCCTGGTCCCCCAGCACCTCATGCGCGCCCTCTACTACACCTCGCGCACCGCGACCGCCGCCGAGCTGCACGCCCACGGCTCGGTGTGGAAGGTCGTTCCGCGGGACCAACTGCTGTGCGCGGCCATGGAGTTGGCGCAGGAGATCGCCCGTAAAAACGGCACGCTGATCCGGCTCGCCAAGGCCGCCATCAACGGCATCGACCCCGTCGACGTACGCCGCAGCTACCGCTTCGAGCAGGGCTTCACCTTCGAGGCGGCCCTCAGCGGCGTCGCGGACCGCGTGCGCGACACGTTCGGGACGCCGCCGGGGGCCGCCGCGGCGGAAACCGACAGGACGTCCAGCGAGGAGGGACAGCGGTGACCGACAAGACCATGACGCCCGAGGACGTCGTCGCGCGCCTGAGCAGCGGCATGACCCTCGGCATCGGCGGCTGGGGCGCGCGCCGCAAACCCATGGCCCTGGTGCGGGCCCTGCTGCGCTCCCCCGTCACCGACCTCACGGTGATCTCGTACGGCGGCCCCGATGTGGGCCTGCTCGCCGCCGCAGGCCGGATCCGCAAGCTGGTCGCGCCCTTCGTCACCCTCGATTCGGTCCCCCTTGAGCCGCACTTCCGCGCGGCCCGCCAGGCGGCCGCGTTCGAGCTGATGGAGATCGACGAGGCGATGTTCATGTGGGGCCTGCACGCCGCCGCGAACCGGCTGCCGTTCCTGCCGGTCCGTGCCGGCATCGGCTCGGACGTGATGCGGGTCAACCCGGCACTGCGTACGGTCACTTCACCGTACGAGGACGGCGAGACGTTCGTCGCGATGCCGGCCCTGCGCATGGACGCGGCGCTCGTCCACCTCAACCGCGCCGACCGGCTCGGCAACGGCCAGTACCTCGGCCCCGACCCGTACTTCGACGACCTGTTCTGCGAGGCCGCCGACAGCGCGTACCTCTCGTGCGAGCGGATCGCGGACGGCTTCGAGGGCGCCGTGCCGCAGTCCCTGCTCGTCGGACGGCACACGGTCACCGGCGTCGTGGAGTGCCCGGGCGGCGCCCACTTCACCTCCTGCGCCCCCGACTACGGCCGGGACGAGCCCTTCCAGAAGCTGTACGCGACCACCCCCTGGGCCGAGTTCGCCGCACGCTTCCTGGCCGGCCCCGACGAGAAGTCCTACCAGTCGGCGGTGGAGAACTGGCACGACGAGGAGCGGCCATGACGATCAGCGCCGCGCGGGTGACGCGCGCCGAGTACTGCGTGATCGCCTGCGCCGAGGCCTGGCGCGACAACGGGGAGGTCCTCGCGAGTCCCATGGGCCTGATCCCCTCGATCGGCGCCCGCCTCGCCCGGCGCACCTTCTCGCCCGACCTGCTGCTCACCGACGGCGAGGCGATGCTCGTCGGGCTCGACGGCGAACCCGAGGGGTGGTTGCCCTACCGCCGGCATCTGACCATGGTGACCGGTGGCCGGCGGCACGTCATGATGGGCGCGAGCCAGATCGACCGGTTCGGCAACCAGAACATCTCCTGCATCGGCGACTGGTCCCGGCCGGCCCGCCAGCTCCTCGGGGTGCGCGGCGCGCCCGTCAACACCCTGAACAATCCGGTGAGTTACTGGGTGCCGAAGCACTCGACCCGGGTCTTCGTGCCGAAGGTCGACATGGTCTGCGGCGTCGGCTACGACAGCGCGGCGGCCGCCGGCCCCTCGGCGACCCGCTTCCACCGCATCCCCCGCGTGGTGAGCGATCTCGGCGTCTTCGACTTCGCGACACCGGACCACGCCATGCGGCTGGTGTCGCTGCATCCCGGGGTCACGGTCGAGGAGGTGCGCGGGGCGACGGCGTTCGAGCTGTACGGCCTCGACGAACCGATGTGCACCCGCGAGCCCACCGCCGACGAGCTGCGCCTGATCCGCGAGGTCATCGACCCGGACGGGTTGCGCGAACGCGAGGTCAGGCCGTGACGCCCGACCCCGCGGGGCCCGACGCCGGGCAGCACGCAGAGCCCGCCGGTGTCGGCCCCCGTAGAGGGATGGAGCCACCTGTCGAGCCAGGCATCGAGCCACGTATCGAGCCATGCAATGAGGCGGTTATCAAGCTACGCAATGGGCCTCGTGTCGAGCCACCTATCGAGCCACGCAATGGGCCCCGCATCGAAACGGCGCTGACCGAGCTGGTGGGCGTCCGGCATCCGATCGTGCAGACCGGCATGGGCTGGGTGGCCGGCCCCCGCCTGGTCTCGGCCACCGCGAACGCGGGCGCCCTCGGCATCCTGGCGTCCGCCACGATGACGGTTCCCGAGCTGAGGCGCGCGGTCCGGGAGGTCGCGTCCCGTACCGCGGCGCCGTTCGGGGTCAATCTGCGGGCGGACGCCGCCGATGCCCGCGAGCGGGTGCGGATCATCATCGACGAGGGGGTGCGGGTGGCGTCCTTCGCGCTCGCCCCGTCCCGCGAACTCATCGCCGAGCTGAAGGACGCGGGCGTCGTCGTGATCCCGTCCATCGGCGCCAGGCGGCACGCCGAGAAAGTCGCGGCGTGGGGCGCGGACGCGGTGATCGTGCAGGGCGGCGAGGGCGGCGGCCACACGGGCGAGGTGGCGACCACCGTGCTGCTGCCGCAGGTCGTCGACGCCGTGGACATTCCGGTGATCGCGGCGGGCGGTTTCCACGACGGGCGGGGCCTGGTGGCGGCGCTCGCCTACGGCGCGGCGGGCGTGGCCATGGGCACCCGTTTCCTGCTGACCTCCGACTCGACGGTCCCCGACGCGGTGAAGGCCGCGTACCTGAAGGCCACGGTGAAGGACGTCACGGTGACCACGGCCGTGGACGGACTGCCGCACCGCATGCTCCGCACGGACCTCGTCACGACCCTGGAGACGGCGGGTCGCGTCCGGGCGCTGACCCACGCGATACGCCGGGCCTCGGGTTTCCGGAAGATCTCCGGTCTGAGCTGGGCCCAACTCGTCCGGGACGGCCTGGCAATGAAACACGGCAAGAACCTGACCTGGAGTCAGACCCTGCTGGCGGCGAACACCCCGATGCTGCTGAGGGCGTCCATGGTCGAGGGTCGTACGGATCTCGGAGTGATGGCCTCGGGCCAGGTCGCCGGGGTGATCGAGGACCTCCCCAGTTGCGGGGAACTCGTCACCCGGGTGATGGCCGAGGCGGCGCAGGTGCTCGGCGCTCTGCCGTCGGTGGAGTGAACCCCCCTTTTCCAGCAGGGAGTTGCTGACCCATGAAGCCTCACCCCCGCCCCCGCCTCCACCGTCAGCCGGTGACACGTGCCAGTTCCGTGGCGATCGCGGCGGTCGCCGTCGCCGGCCTGACGGTGGGCCTCCTGCCCGCGGCGGCGAACGCGTCGGCGTCAACGTCGGCGTCGGCGCCACCCCGCGCGGGCGCGTCCCAACGGTCCGTCTCCCCCATCCACCAGGTCGTGCTCCAGGGCGCGGTGAACGTACGTGACCTGGGCGGGTACCGGACCTACGACGGCGCCCAGGTCCGCTACGGCCTCGCCTACCGCGCCGACGCCCTGAACAAGGCGACGGACCCGGACCTCTCGACGCTGGCGCGGCTCGGCCTGCGCGAGGTGGTCGACTTCCGGGTGCCGCTTGAGCTCCAGTACGACGGCCCCGACCGGCTGCCGGCCGGGGCGGCCCCGACGTCCCGCCCGGTCACCGACAGCGGCCTGTACGCGCAGATGCTGTCCGCGATCGGGTCCAAGGATCCGGCGACGCAGGACGTGATGCTGGGTCACGGCAGGGCGGAGGCGCTGATGCGCACCGAGTACCAGGCCTTCGTTTCCGATCCGGCGGCGCGGGTCCAGTTCGGGGCGACGCTGAAGGACTTGGCGACGTCCCGGGGGCCGGTGCTCTTCCACTGCACGTCGGGCAAGGACCGTACGGGGTGGGAGAGTTACGTGCTCCTGCGCGCGGTGGGGGTCCCGGCGGCGACGGCGGAGCAGGACTATCTGGCGTCCAACGGGTTCCGCGCGGCGGCGGACGCGGGGGTGCGGGCGGGGCTGAAGCAGGCGGGGATCATGCAGAACCCGGACCTGCTGATCCCGCTCCAGGAGGTCCGGAGCGACTACTTGAACGCGGCACTCGCCCAACTCTCTTCCCAGTACGGCGACCTGTACGGCTACCTCACGCGGGGCCTGGGTCTGACCCTGAAGGACCTGACGGCCCTCCGCACCCACCTGGTCCCCTGAGCCCGACAACAGATCACGGCCCGCGGGTACCCGCCCGCGCAGTTCCCCGCGCCCCTGGCTAGGTCAACCTTGCCAGGACGCCCGGCACTGGCGTCCCTCCCCCTTGCCAGGGCCCCGGCATTGGCATCCCTCATCCTAGGCAGGGCGCGCTTGATCTCGGCAGAACGAGCGCCTTTCGGGCGCGAACGGGGCCTGGGGCAGAGCCCCAGGTCCTGAACCCCAGCCCCCTTTCCCGCCCCCGGAGGGTTTCGGGAAGGGGTGGGGTGGGGTGGGGCATCCCCCGGGGTCTTGGGCGGAGCCCCAGGAACCCCCGGACTTCGAGTGCAGACCGTGCTGGGGCATCCGCGCAGTTCCCCGCGCCCCTAGTAGGTGCCCCGGAGCCGCAGCCTCCGCCCCCGCCCACCGCCGCGGAGCCGGGGTGTCAGGGGCGGTCCAGGCGGAAGTCGGGGCATGTGTCCGGGTCGGAGTTCTCGTACAGCACCGTCCTCGACGAATCCGCCGCGATCGCGAGCCGATCGACCGTGTCACCCGAGATCCAGTCGTGCGGCTGCGTGAAGGAGAGCCGGACCAGCGGACCGCCCTGGGACCCGGCGTCGAGCTCCCACGTGCCGGAGCCCTTGAACGTCTTGCCCAGCTCCGCACGGTAAGTCGAGCCCGTGGGCCAGCCCTCGACCGTGAGGGTGCCCCCGCTCCACCCCGGGACGGACGACAGCGTGAGAACGGCTCCCCGCGCCTCGTAAACCCCCCGGTACGTCCCGGCCAGATCCCCGGTGCCCACGGCCGAACTCCCCGCCGGGACACAGCGCTCGGTCGCCCCGCAGCCCGTAAGCCCGAGAGCCAACAATGGGAGGGTCGCAGCTATCGCGGCCATACGCAGAGAGCAGCTCATAGCTTTACTTTCTGCCGGCCGGGATGCGCTCGGTCCAAGTGATTTCCTGGCGCACGGTAGAGAGAACACCCTCATCTCGATTGGTCTTCTTGAGCCAGTCGTAGTAGCCGATGTAGTGCAGGAAGGATTCATTGCTGGTCGCGTTCTTCAACTTGTACTGCACGACCAGAGAACCGTCGGGGTCCTGCCCGCGAATCTGATAGTCCAGCGAATAGGATCCGACGAACGCCTCGCCGAGGTGCTTCGGGTCATCGGTCGCAATCGCCGGAAGGTCCGTCGTGATCAGCTTCTCGAGGGCGCCTACCTTCCCGCCGGCGGAGATGGAGTACTGCACGGTCCCCTGGGCGTTCCCCTCCTTGCGCCACTGATCGGCCGTGTCGGCCCGGAGCTGCTCCATGCTCTCGCTCGCACGGATCAGTTCCGTCATGGTGTCCCCGGCGTTGTAGTCCCGCTCCCGCGGACCCTCGCCCAGAAGCCATCCGAAACCCAGGTCGTATGGATCGTCCTTGGAGGCCACGGGATAGGGCGACTTGCCCTGCATCGCTCGGTTGAGGGCGTTGTACTCGTCATAGCCGATGGTGTTGGTGGTGTCGATGTTGCTGTGCTGGGGATTGCCGTTGAACCACGGGTCGACTCCTATGTCCGACATGAGGCTGAACGACAGGTTCTGGTCGGCGGCAATCCCTCGTTTCACGATGTCCACGAGCTCGCGCTGAGCGTTCTGGATCGCCTTGTCCTCATCGGAGTCCTTGTCGATGGGTATGCACTGCCCATGGACCACCGTCGTGGATACGGTCCCGTCGGCAGCGACGTGAAGCCCCGAGGCGCTCGCCCGGCCGATCGCGGCGTGCAGATCCGCTCGCACCGACTCCAACTCGCCCAGAGCGTCGTCCAACACGCCCACCACGGCCGCCGCGACCTTGGTGGCGTTTTCGAGTTGGCGCTCGATGTCGTCGATCATGCGCCACGCGTAGGGGGCCGCGGCACCCTCCCAGTACCCCTTGTTCCGCAACGGCTGGAGTATCTCGTCATGGACTCGCTTGCCGAGTTTCCCGATCTCGCGGTGCGAGGTACGCCACTGAGTGGCGAGCTTATGGAGCGGCCCGAGATCAGTGTCCAGTATCTCCTGGTAGAACGAAGACATCAGTACCTCTCGAACGGCGATCGAGGACTCTTGACACCCCTGAAGGCCTCATCAATGGCCGCATCGGTCTTGGTGTAGTCCTTAGCCCCCGCGCGCAGACTCGCCGCGATCTGCGCAAGCCAGCCGGCCACCGTGCCGGCCTGGGTCTCCCAGTGTGTGTGAGCGGTCTTCAGTGCCAACGCCGTCTCCCAGCCCTCCATGGCCGAGGCTGCGGCCAGCGCCGGGGCTTCCAGCGCTGCGGCGGGTTTGGTGAATGCGGTATGGATCTCGTCCGCCCTTCCCGCGGCCCCCGTCAGGATTGACGGCTCGATCTTCAGCCGCTCGCCTTCCTGGCGCCGTCCGGCCTGAGGAGCCGGCTTCAGGAACGGAGACGGTTGCTGAACCGGGTTCGGCTGTAGCGGCCGGACGGCCAACGGATCGGCGTAACTGTCAGCAGAAGGCGCTACCGTCGTGCCGGCCGCCCAGGGAGCGTGGTGTTTGTCCAACTCCTCGGGCGTGAGCGGCAGTTGAGACGGTTCGGGCAGCTTGTCGTCGCTCACGTGCGGTCCCCCCTGATGATCAGCATGCGCTGGGCACCCTAACCCTCAGTACGAGACCGCCCAAACCCGTTGAGTGACGAGACGGAGGGCTGCGCGGAAAAGCTCAGGCCCCCGACCGCCCCGTGCCGGACTGGCCGCGGCCTCGGCCGGCCTGGGGGGAGCGAGACGATGCGCCCCGGCCGCCCTGGCCGGAGCCCTGGGTCCGCGTGCCCTGGGTACGGCCCGCGCCGCCCTGCGTGCGAGCAGCAGCACCACCCTGCGTACGCGATGCGCCCGCCTGCGTGCGAGCGGCACCGCCCTGCGAACGGGCAGCGCCACCCTGGGTACGGCCGCCGGCGCCCTGTGTGCGGGACGCGGCGGACTGAGCGCGGGGCGTGGCGGACTGAGCGCGGGGCGTGGCGGACTGAGCGCGGGGCGTGGCGGACTGAGCACGGGGCGTGGCGGACTGAGCGCGGGGCGTGGCGGCCGGGGCCGTGCCGCGGGTGCCCTGGCCGCCGCGGCGGCCCCGGCTGCGGCCGCCGCCGGACGCGGCCCGCTTGGGTTCCGGCTGGGCCGGGATCTCGATGACCACCGGCACGCCCGACGGCTCGCGCGCGCCCGTGAGGCGTACGAGCTCATCGGAGCTCGACTTGATCTCCGCCGTGCGGGGGCGGATCCCCGCGAACGACATGAGCTGGGTCATCTCGCGCTTCTCGTCCGGCAGGACCAGCGTGACGACACTGCCCGACTCGCCCGCACGCGCGGTGCGCCCACCGCGGTGGAGGTAGTCCTTGTGGTCGGTCGGCGGGTCGACGTTGACGACGAGGTCGAGGTCGTCGACGTGAATGCCGCGAGCCGCCACGTTCGTCGCGACGAGCGCCGTGACATGCCCGTTCTTGAACTGGTCGAGCGTGCGGTTGCGCTGCGGCTGGGAACGTCCGCCGTGCAGCCCGGCCGCCCGCACACCGCTCGCCAGGAGCCGCTTGACCAGCCGGTCCACGGAGCGCTTGGTGTCCAGGAACATGATCACGCGGCCGTCGCGCGCGGCGATCCGCGTGGTGACGGCCTTCTTGTCGGTCTCGTCCATCACGTACAGCACGTGGTGTTCCATCGTGGTGACCGCGCCGGCCGACGGGTCGACGGAGTGCACCACCGGGTCGGTGAGGAACATCCGGACCAGGCGGTCGATGTTGGCGTCGAGGGTCGCCGAGAACAGCATCCGCTGCCCGTCCGGTTCGACCTGCTTGAGGAGCGCGGTGACCTGCGGCATGAAGCCCATGTCGGCCATCTGGTCGGCCTCGTCGAGGACGGTGATGCCCACGTTCTCCAGCGAGCAGTCACCTCGCTCTATGAGGTCCTTGAGCCGGCCCGGCGTCGCCACGACGACCTCGGCGCCGCGGCGCAGCGCGTTGGCCTGCTTGGTGAGGGAGAGCCCGCCGACGACGGTGGTGAGGCGGAGGTTGACCGCGGTCGCGTACGGCGTGAGCGCATCGGTGACCTGCTGGGCCAGTTCCCGGGTGGGGACCAGGACGAGCGCGAGGGGCGCGGTGGGCTCGGCGCGCCGGCCCGCGGTGCGGGCGAGCAGGGCGAGGCCGAAGGCGAGGGTCTTGCCGGAGCCGGTGCGGCCTCGGCCGAGGATGTCGCGGCCGGCCAGCGAGTTCGGAAGGGTGGCGCCCTGGATCGGGAACGGCTCGGTCACGCCCTGCGCGTCGAGCGTCTTGAGGAGCGCGGCAGGCATGTCCAGGTCGGCGAAGGCCTCGACGGCGGGCAGCGCGGGGGTGAGGGTTTCCGGCAGCTTGAATTCGCCCTGCGGAGCGCCCGTGCTCCTGCCCTTGGCGGACTTGGCGGGCTTGGGGGACTTCGCTGCGGGCCGTCCGGACCCCTGGCGGGCACCGGAACCGGAACGTGAGCCGGCGGCGGCACCGGAACCTGCGCCGAAGCGCTTGCTGGTCGTGCGCGTCATACGGTTTTGCCTCCTGGGACAAGACAGCACAAGCCGGGACCCGCACCTGAGGGTGCGGGCCCCGGCTGCGAAATTCGCGAGCCGCTAATTCCGCGGCTGCAAAATACGCCTCGTCGGCGATTAGGCGGGGAGAATGTTCTCCGCCTGCAGGCCCTTCTGGCCCTGGGTGACCTCGAAGGAGACCTTCTGGCCCTCAAGGAGCTCACGGAAGCCGGAGGAGGCGATGTTGGAGTAGTGGGCGAAGACGTCGGGGCCGCCGCCGTCCTGCTCGATGAAGCCGAAGCCCTTTTCCGAGTTGAACCACTTCACGGTGCCAGTAGCCATGTCATTTCTCCTAAGACAGGGGCAGTTCCGGAAATCCGCGGATTTACGGATTCCTCGTCGCCGCATTGAGCCCATCCGGAGAAACCCCGGAAACAAATAATGCGCCTGAGGATCATTCCCGTCAGGCGCACATAAAGTATATGGGTACCAAAACTGCAACAGCCACCACGATAGCACGCCCCTGTGCGGGGCGTCTTTGTGGGCCGTGTTACACCCGCGCCCCCCGGTGGTGACTGTCATTCCCCCTCAGAGCCCTCGCCGACGGGTACGTCGCGCCCACTCACCCATAGGTACGTCGCTGGCCGCTCGACGGTGGTCCTCTCAGCAGAGCCGCTCGACGATGGTCACGTTGGCCTGGCCACCGCCCTCGCACATCGTCTGGAGGCCGTACCGCCCACCCGTGCGCTCCAGCTCGTGCAGGAGCGTCGTCATCAGCTTCGCGCCCGTCGCGCCGAGCGGGTGGCCGAGTGCGATCGCGCCGCCGTTGACATTGACTCGGGCGGGGTCGGCGCCGGTCTCCTTCAGCCAGGCGAGCGCGACCGGCGCGAAGGCCTCATTGATCTCGACGAGGTCGATGTCGTCGATGGTCATGCCGGCCTTCTTCAGGGCGTACGCGGTCGCGGGGATCGGCGCGGACAGCATGCGGATCGGGTCCTCGCCGCGTACCGACAGGTGGTGGATGCGGGCGCGCGGGGTCAGGCCGTGTTCGGCGACGGCACGTTCGGATGCGATGAGCAGGGCGGCCGCGCCGTCGGAGACCTGCGACGAGCAGGCCGCGGTGATCGTGCCGCCCTCCATGACCGGCTTGAGGCCGGCCATCTTGGCGAGGGTGGTGTCCCGGCGCGGGCCCTCGTCGGTGGTGACGTCGCCGCAGGCCACGGTCTCGCGCGCGAAGCGACCCTCGTCGATGGCACGGATGGCCCGCTGGTGCGAGCGCAGGGCGAACTCCTCCATGTCGCGGCGCGTGATGGCCCACTTCTCGGCGATGAGCTGCGCCCCGTGGAACTGGTTGACGGGTGCGTCGCCGTAGCGGGCGCGCCATCCCTCGCTGCCGAGGAAGGGGCCGTCGGTCAGGCCGAGCGGCTCTGCGGCCTGCCGGGAGGCGAAGGCGATGGGGATCATCGACATGTTCTGGGTGCCGCCGGCCACGACCAGGTCCTGGGTGCCGGAGAGCACGCCCTGCGCGGCGAAGTGGAGAGCCTGCTGGGACGAGCCGCACTGGCGGTCGACGGTGACGCCGGGGACCTCTTCGGGCAGGCCGGCCGCCAGCCAGGAGGTGCGGGCGATGTCGCCGGCCTGCGGGCCGACCGTGTCGAGGCAGCCGAAGACGACGTCCTCGACGGCGGCCGGATCGATCCCGCTGCGCTCGACGAGGGCCTTGAGTACATGGGCGCCCAGGTCGGCGGGGTGGACGCCGGCGAGCCCGCCGCCCCGCCGGCCCACCGGGGTGCGTACCGCTTCGACTATGTAGGCCTCGGCCATGCCAACTCCCCTTGTACGAATGCGCGTTATGCGCGTTATGCGCGTACGGCGATTCCGTCCAGGACCATCGAGAGGTACTGGCGGGCGATCTCCTCCGGGCTGTGCAAGCCGCCGGGGCGGTACCAGGACGCGGCCACCCACACCGTGTCGCGCACGAAGCGGTAGGTGAGGCGGATGTCCAGGTCGGCGCGGAAGACCCGGGCCGCGACCCCGCGCTCCAGCGTGCCCAGCCATGCCTTCTCGAACTTCTGCTGCGAGTCGGCCAGGTAGTGGAAGCGGGGCTGCGCGGCCAGGTGCCGGGACTCCTTCTGGTAGATCGCGACGGCGGCGCGGTGCCGGTCGATCTCCCGGAAGGACTCGGTGACCAGGGCCTCGATGGTCTCCCGTGGGCCGAGCTGGGCGGCGAGCACGGCGTCGTACCCCTCCCAGAGCTCGTTCAGGAAGGTCGAGAGGATCTCGTCGAGCATCGACTCCTTGGAGTCGAAGTGGTAGTAGAGGCTGCCCGCGAGCAGCCCCGCCTCGTCGGCGATCCGGCGGACCGTGGTGGCGTTGTACCCCTGGGAGGCGAACACCTCGGCGGCGGTGGCGAGGAGTTCACGCCGCCGCTCGGGCGCGGCGGTCACCTGCGTCTTCTTCTGGTTCGTCGGCACTCGTCCATTGTGCTGCTCCGGCCGGGGCCTCTCGCCGGGATCACACCTGGCGTGCTGGGCATGCCGGACGTGCTGGGCATGCCGGACTCGTCCGGCCGGGAGATCCTAGGCATGCTGGCTGCTGACGGAGACGACCTCGCCGGTCAGATACGAGGAGTAGCGGCTGGCCAGGAAGACGATGACGTTGGCGACCTCCCAGGGTTCGGCGTGGCGGCCGAACGCCTCACGTGCGGTGAGCTCTTCGAGGAGTTCGGCGGAGGTCACCTTCACCAGGTGCGGGTGCATGGCGAGGCTGGGCGCGACCGCGTTGACGCGCACCCCGTATGCGGCGGCCTCGACGGCCGCGCACCGGGTGAGCGCCATGACGCCGGCCTTCGCGGCGGCGTAATGGGCCTGGCCTGCCTGGGCGCGCCAGCCGACGACGGAGGCGTTGTTGACGATCACGCCGTCGCGGCCGGTCTCCTTGAAGGCGCGCAGGGCCGCCCGGGTGCAGCGGAACGTGCCGTTCAGGGTGACGTCGAGGACCTTGGCCCACGCTTCGTCGCTCATGTCGACGAGGGAGCAAGTGCCGCCGAGGCCCGCGTTGTTGACCACGATGTCGAGGCCGCCGTGTTCGCGGGCGGCGAGCGCGAAGAGGCTGGCGACCTGGTCTTCGTCTGTCACGTCGCAGGGCAGCGCGGCGACGCGGTGCGCGCCGAACTCGGCGGCGAGGGTCTGCTCGGCTTCTTTCAGACGGCGGGTGTGGGTGTCGCCGATGACGATGCGGGCGCCCTCTTCGAGGAGCCTGCGGGCGGTGGCCCCGCCGATCCCGGCGCCGGCCGCCGCGGTGACGACGGCGGTGCGGCCGTCGAGGAGGCCGTGGCCCGGCACGTACTGAGCCTTGTTGTCCGTCACGGCGCCACGTTAACCTACCAAACACTTGTTAGGGAAGGATGGTGTGCCGCACCCATGGACCTGGATCCCACGCCCGGCCAGGAGGCCTTCCGCGCCGAGGCGCGCGCCTGGCTCGCCGCGCACGTCCCCACCACGCCGCTCCCCTCCCTGGAGACCGCGGCAGGCTTCGCCGCGCACCGGGAGTGGGAGGCGCTGCTGGCCGGTGACCGCTGGTCGGTGGTGTCGTGGCCCGAGGAGTACGGGGGCCGGGGCGCCGACATCTTCCAGTGGCTCATCTTCGAGGAGGAGTACTTCGCGGCGGACGGGCCCGGACGTGTCTCGCAGAACGGCATCAACTTGCTGGCGCCCACCCTGTTCGATCACGCCACGCCCGAACAGCGCGCCCGCATCCTGCCGGACATGGCGAGCGGCGCGACGATCTGGGCGCAGGCCTGGTCCGAGCCGGAGGCGGGGTCCGATCTCGCGTCCCTGCGCTCCAAGGCCGTGCGTACGGAGGGGGGTTGGCTGCTCTCGGGGCAGAAGACCTGGTCGTCGCGGGCCGCGTTCGCCGACCGCGCCTTCGGCATCTTCCGTACGGACCCGGCGGCGGCCAAGCCGCACCACGGTCTCACCTATCTGATGTTCGACCTGCGGGCGCCCGGTGTGACGGTCCGCCCCATCGGCCGCCTCGACGGCAAACCCGCCTTCGCCGAGCTCTTCCTCGACGACGTCTTCGTGCCCGATGAGGACCTCATCGGCGAGGCTGGGGCGGGCTGGCGGATCGCCATGTCGACGACCGGCAACGAGCGCGGTCTGATGCTGCGCTCCCCCGGCCGTTTCCTCGCCTCGGCCGCGCGGCTCGTGGAACTGTGGCGCACGGCGGGCGACCCCGCGGACACCGCGCTGCGCGACCGGGTCGCGGACGCGGTGATCGGGGCGCGCGCCTATCAGCTCTTCACGGCGGCCAACGCCTCCCGCTTCGCCGCGGGAGAGCCCATCGGCGCCGAGTCCAGCCTGAACAAGGTGTTCTGGTCGGGGTACGACATCGCCCTGCACGAGTGCGCGCTCGATCTGCTCGGGCCGTACGGCGAGTTGTCCGACGACGCCGACGAGGCGCCCGCGCACGGGAGTTGGGCGGAGAACTACGTCTTCTCGCTGGCCGGCCCCATCTACGCGGGGACCAACGAGATCCAGCGCGACATCATCGCCGAGCGCCTGCTCGGCCTCCCGAAGGGCCGCCGATGAGGTTCCTGCTCACCTCGGAACAACTCGACTTCACGCGCTCCCTCGACGCGATGCTGACCGCCGCCGACACGCCGTCTGCCGTACGGGCCTGGGGTGCGGGGGACCCGGGGCCCGGCCGGGCCCTGTGGTCCCGCGCCGCCGACGCCGGGATCTTCGCGCTGGTGGCGCCCGATGCGTACGACGGTGTCGGGCCGAGGCCGGTCGAACTTACCCTGGCCTGCCTGGAGTTGGGGCGGCACGCGGCGCCGGGGCCGTTCGTGGAGACGGTGGCGGCGGCCGCCCTGCTCACCCGCCTGGCAGAGCTCGGCGAGCCGGGGCCGGCCAAGCGGCTGCTGCCCCCGGTCGTGTCGGGGGCCTGCATGGCGAGCGTGCTGTTCCCCGGGGCGCGCCCCTACGCGCTCGACGCGGACGCCGCCGACGCCGTCCTCGTCGTATCGGACCGTGCGAGCCGCTCGGGTGAGTCGGGGCACTCGGCCCGGCCGGGCCAGTCGGACCAGACAGACCAGTCGGAGCAGACAGACCAGTCGGACCAGTCGGACCAGTCGGAGCAGTCGGAGCAGTCGGACCAGCCGGGCCCAGAGCTGCGGCTCGCCCCCGGGCACGGCCCGGTCCAGGTCTCCGCCGATCCGGCACGGCGCCTGTCCCGTCCGCTGCCCGGGGGTGAACTCCTCGCGTCCGCAGCCGAGTTGGACGAGGCCGTCGCGTACGCCACCCTGTGGGCGCGGCTCGCGGCGGCCGCGCAGTGTCTCGGGCTCGCCCGGGCCCTGCTCGACCGGACGGTGGCGTACGTCAAGCAGCGTACCCAGTTCGGGGCGCCCATCGGCTCCTTCCAGGCGGTCAAGCACCGGCTCGCGGACACGCTGGTCGCGGTGGAGTTCGCCCGGCCGCTCCTCTACGGGGCCGCGCTCTCGCTGACTCCGGGCGATGTGGCCGCCGCGAAGGTGACCGCCGGTGAGGCCGCGTACGCCGCCGCCCGCGCCGCGCTGCAACTGCACGGCGCGGTGGGCTACACCCAGGAACTCGATCTGTCGCTCTGGCTGCGCAAGGCGCGGCCGCTCAGGGACGCCTGGGGTACGCCCGGCGAGTGCAGGGCTCTGGTCCTGGCGGGATGAGCCCCCAAGGGCCCGGCGCCGGTCCTCACGGGCGGGGCCTCAGTGGACCTGGCCGGTGGGGCGGATCACCACCTGGTTGACCTCGACCCCGGCGGGCTGTGCGAGCGCCCAGACGATGGCCTCGGCGATGTGGTCGGGGGTCATCGCGGGGCCGCCGGGGACGACGCCGGTGGGGTGGCTCGACCAGAAGGGGGTGTCCACGCGGCCCGGCGCGATGAGCGTCACACCCACGCCGGAGCCCGTGACCAGGACACGGGTGTTCTCGGCGAGCGAGGTCAGCGCGGACTTGCTGACCGAGTACATGTTCCCCGGGGTGTTCTTGATCCCCGCGGTGCTGCCCACCATCACGACGCGGCCACCGCTCTCGGTGAGCGCGGGCAGCGCCGCCTTCACCAGGACGGCGGGGCCGAGCACGTTGACCAGGAGCATCTCGCGCCAGTGCTCGGGGTCGCCGTCGGCGAGGTTGTCGTGGGTGGAGAACCCGGCGTTGGCGACGACGTGGTCGAGCCGTCCGAACGTCTTGACCGTCGCCTGGACCGCCGCGCCGATCGACGCGAAGTCGGTGGGGTCGGCGGCCACAGCCAACAGCCGGTCCCCCACGCCCAGTTCGGTCGCGAAGGAGTCGAGCCTGCCTTGGTCGCGGCCGGTGACGGCGACCCGGTGGCCGGCGCCGATGAGCCGTCCGACGGTGGCGGCGCCGATGCCGGTCGCCCCGCCGGTGACAAGAGTGACCGCGCCGCTGTCGTGTTCGCTGTTCATGAACTCCCCTGGATCCTCACATGCGTTGCATGACCAGGCGACTCTAGCCCGCGGGCCTGTGACGGCTCAGGCGTCCTCGCGGACTCCGTCGTCGCCGTTGCCGCGCCGCAGGGTGCGCAGGGCGGCGCCGGGCCGCCATACCCGTACGACCAGTTCGTCGTTCTCGACGCCGGTGCGCACGACCTCGGTCAGCTCGGCGCGGAAGAGGTGGAACGGCTCGGGTGGCTCCACGAGCGAGGCGAACCGTGCCATCACCGCGGGGTCGGTGACCTCCACGGCGCGCCCGCTGATCCGCACGTCACCGTCGGCCATCTCGGCGTCCGGGCCGGGGTTGGCCTGCACCGCGAAGCGCGGGTCGCGGCGCAGGTCGTGGGCCTTCATCGAGCCCGCCATCATGCCGAGCCACAGCTCGCCGCCCTGGAACTCCACCTCGATCCCGGTCACCCGGGGCGAGCCGTCCTTGCGCAGGGTCGCCAGGACATGGTGCTTGTACTGCGCGAACCGCGCCTGGACGGCGGACGCGAACGCGGTCTCGGTCTCCCTGAACCGCGTCCAGCCCATGGCGGTGGTGGGTGTGTGCTCGCCTGTCACGCGTTCTCCTTCGTCGTCACGACGTCTCTCCCGTCGCCATGGCTCCCAGGAAACCTCAGATACCGGGTCTCGTCGGTGCGGATGGCAGAAGTGGAACAGTGACGACGGCTGTGTGTCCCTCGGCGCGCACGGGTGTGCTTCCCTCGCCGGTGAGCACCGCGTCGTACGGAGCGAGGTGCACGCCGCCTGCGCGGGCGGGGGCGTCGAGGGCGACGATCAGGGCCGGTCCGTCGACGCGCAGCTCGCCCCGCACGACGGCGACCGAGGGCGCGGGGTGGCCTCGTCGGTACATCACGTTGAAGTTGACCACGGGGCCGGCGAGAAGCCGGCAGTCGGTGGGAGCGTCGCCGGTGAAGTGCTGGGGCACGAACCGCTGGTCCACCAGGCGGCGTCGGCCGTCCACCGTGAGGTCCATTCCGGTGCCTTCGACGACGGTGAGGATCCGGTCGACGCCGGGGAAGCCGGAGAACGGGCCGTCCTCGACGACGTCGGCGAGGCTGACGCGCCACGCGAAGTCGGCGGTCCCGGCGCCCTCGGGGTGCGCGGCGACGCCGCGGGTCACCCCGCCGCCGTTCTTCCAGGGCACGGCCACCCGGTCGGCGGCCCGCAACACCTTCACCGTACGATCCCCGCCACGCGCGCCGATCGCAGCCGGTTCGGGAACTCGCCGGGCAGCCGGTCGTACAGCTGGGCGTCGGTCATCCGGCGCGGTTCGCCTCCGGCGGCGAAGTACCCCGCGTTGTCGACGCGCCGGTATGCGGGGACGGCCGGCTCGTCCAGCCTGCGCAGGAAGTCGAACTGGTGGCTGTGCGGGTCGGACCCGGGGTGGTCGACGACGAGGTGGACGGCGGCGGTCTCGTCGTCGAGCCCGTGCTTTTCCAGGGACTCCGCGGCGCTCTTGTAGAGGGACACGAGCGCGGGGGCACGCTCCTCCACGCGCTGGAGGGACAGTGCGGGCATGCGGCGCTCGTCTCCGTTGGCTCGGCGTCCGAGGGTCGGGGGGCGTGGGTGACGAGGGTACGCCACCACGCGGGTGGTGGGTGCGGGTGCTGGTCAGCGGCTCGCGTCGGCCAGTTTCAGGCCGAGGCCCACGAAGGCCACGGCGAAGGTACGGCGCATCCAGGCCATGACCTTGGGGCGGGAGACGATGTGGTCGCGCACGCCGGCCGCGAAGGCTCCGTAGACCACGAACACGATGAACGTCATGAGCATGAAGACGGCGGAGAGTTCGAGCATGCGCGGCAGGGAGTCGGTGCTGCCCGCGGGGACGAACTGGGGCAGGAACGCCAGGAAGAACATGGACAGCTTCGGGTTGAGGAAGTTGATCAGGACGGCGGTCCAGGTGATCTGTGCCGACGAGCGCTCCTGCGGCTCGGTCCCGCTCTCGGCCTCGATCTTCATGGCGCCCTTCTCGCGCAAGGTCTGCCAGGCCAGGAAGAGCAGATAGGCGACGCCGGCCCATTTGAAGCTCGCGAAGGCCACGGCGCTGGTGTGCAGGACGGCGGCGAGACCCGCGATCGCGGCGGCGAGGTGCGGCACGATGCCGAGGGTGCAGCCGAACGCCGCCACGACCGACATGCGGAACCCCCGCGTCAGGCCCGTGCCGATGGTGTAGACGGCTCCCGTTCCCGGCGAGACGACGATGATGAACGCGGTGATGACGAACTCAACACTCATGTGGCGACACCCCTTTGATGAGCAGTCAGGACCCGACTGCCTCCTCGTCATGTCGTCACCACTCTGCCATCGCCGCGGCCATGTTCGCCCGCTCAGACCACATCCTGGTCCTGGAAGGACGGCAGGGCGAAGATGCGTTCCTTGGACGGGTCGTCCATCAGCTCGACCAGGGGCAGGACCAGGTCCCACAGGTTCTGCTTGTCCACCTCGCGGGCCAGAGCGTCCAGTTCGGTGTCGGTCAGGGTGGCCGCCGCGTTCGCGATCGCCTGGCGGGACGGGCCGGGGAGCAGTTCCACCAAGGGGAGGAAATCCGCCCACAGGGCTGTCGCCACGACCGCGGGGACGATGCCGGTGACGGTCTCCGGGTCACCCAGGGACGGCAGTTGGGCCAGGGCGCGGCGGTCTTCGTCCGACAGCAGGGCCACCAGCGGCAGGAGGGACTCCCACAGGTTCTGCTCGGCCACCGTGCGCACCAGGGTGTCCAGACGGGCCGCCGGCTGGCGGGCGGTCAGGGTAGCGATGCGGGCGCGTTGCTCGGGCGGTGCCATGCCGGCGATCGCCAAAGCCTGCGGCCACAGGCCGTCGGCGGCCGAGGCGATGACCCGGGCCAGGCGTTCCTCGCCCATCAACTCGATGACTCTGCCCAGTCGTTGGGGCTGGTCCATGGCGTACCCGGTACGCAGCACCACCGCGTCGGCGACCTGCGGCAGAATGCGGGTGAGCGCCGAGTCGCGCAGGTGGCCGACGAAGCGGCCCATCGTGAGGTGGTCGCCGCGTTCGGCGAGGGCGACCGAGATCCGTACGAGCAGGTGCTCGTCGAGTCGGTCGACGATGCCCGCGATGCGGCGCGGGTCCAGGTGGGCGCAGGACGCGGCGGTGAAGGCGACCGGGAGCTTGTCGATGATGTCGGCTGCCCGGGCAGGTTCCAGGCGGCCCGCCACGGCTGCGGCGAGCCGGGGGCCGAGGGCCTTCTGCGAGATGGCGGCGGCGACTGCGGCGGGGACGAGCTTGGTGGCGCGGGCGATGCGGTCCAGCATGTCGGGGGCGCCGTCGAACAGCGAGGCGGCGGCCTGTTCGCGCAGGGTGCGTACGTCGTCGGCGGGCAGCGTCGCGAGGAAACCCAGCTCTTCGGGGGCCATGTCGAGCAGGGCCGCGAGCTTGTCGGTCTCGGCGCGGGTACGGAGCCTGTCTCGGGTGTCCATGCGGGTCACCGGCCTCACTTGAAGAGGATGCGGCGCACGGGGCCGCGGGCGAGGGCGGGCACCAGGCCCAGGGCGGCTTCGGCGGCCTCGCCGAGTCCGGCGGCGCGGCGCTCGCGTTCCTTGCTCAACGCGGTGGCCAGGACCATTAGTTGATGGTCTGCCAGATGGGCCAGCGAGGGGGGTGGCGGCGCCCCCAGTTCCGTACTCAGGTGCGACAGCGCTTCGTTGCTCACGGGACCTCCCGACGGCGGACGGCGGCTCGTCCCGAGGGTGCAGCGTTATTGACTAATAGTCAATACATGGGGCGCGGACCGGCCGGACATGCCGCGACGCCCGCCCAGTCGTCCGGTCGGGGACAGTGGGGCGGGCGCCGGTCAGTTCCGCACGTCGTTGTGCGGGACGATGTGGGGTCAGACCATCAGAGCGCGGTCCGTGGGGCGGATCGGGGCGGGCAGGTCGCTCGCGCCGGTCAGGTAGCGGTCGACACCGCGGGCCGCGGAACGGCCTTCGGCGATCGCCCAGACGATCAGGGACTGGCCGCGGCCCGCGTCACCGGCGACGAACACACCGTCGACGTTGGTCGCGAACTCCGCGTCACGGGCCACGTTGCCGCGCGCGTCCAGTTCGAGGCCGAACTGCTGGACGAGGCCGTTGGCCTGGTCGGTGCCGGTGAAGCCCATGGCGAGGGTGACCAGCTGCGCGGGGATCGACCGCTCCGTGCCGGGCTTCGGGGTCAGCTTGCCGTCGATGAACTCGACCTCGGTGAGGTGCAGCGACTGCACGTTGCCGTCCTCGTCGCCCTCGAAGTGGGTGGTCGAGACGGAGTAGACCCGCTCGCCGCCCTCCTCGTGCGCGGAGGTCACCTTGTAGAGCATGGGGAACGTCGGCCAGGGCTGGCCCGGGTTCCGCTCGTCGCCCGGCCTCGGCATGATCTCCAGCTGGGTGACGGAGGCCGCGCCCTGACGGTGCGCGGTGCCCACGCAGTCCGCACCCGTATCGCCGCCGCCGATGACCACGACGTGCTTTCCCTCGGCGGTGATCGGCGGAGTGACGAAGTCGCCCTCCTGCACCTTGTTCGAGAGCGGCAGGTACTCCATCGCGAAGTGGATGCCGTTCAGCTCGCGGCCCGGGACCGGCAGGTCGCGCGAGACGGTGGCGCCGGCCGCGATGACGACCGCGTCGTAGCGCTTGCGCAGCTTCGCCGCGTCGATGTCACGGCCGATCTCCACCTCGGTACGGAACTTGGTGCCCTCCGCGCGCATCTGCTCGATGCGGCGGTTGATGTGCACCTTCTCCATCTTGAACTCGGGGATGCCGTAGCGCAGCAGGCCGCCGATGCGGTCGGCCCGCTCGTACACGGCGACCGTGTGCCCCGCCCGGGTCAGCTGCTGGGCGGCGGCCAGGCCCGCCGGGCCCGAGCCGATGACCGCGACGGTCTTGCCGGAGAGACGCTCCGGCGCCTGCGGCCGGACGTCGCCCGTGTCCCACGCCTTGTCGATGATGGAGACTTCGACGTTCTTGATGGTGACGGCCGGCTGGTTGATGCCGAGCACGCACGCCGACTCGCAGGGCGCCGGGCACAGCCGCCCGGTGAACTCCGGGAAGTTGTTGGTGGCGTGCAGGCGCTCGGAGGCGGCCTGCCAGTCCTCGCGGTAGGCGTAGTCGTTCCACTCGGGGATCAGGTTCCCGAGCGGACAGCCGTTGTGGCAGAACGGGATGCCGCAGTCCATGCAGCGCCCGGCCTGCTTGCTGATGATCGGCAGCAGCGAACCGGGGACGTAGACCTCGTTCCAGTCCTTGAGGCGCTCGTCCACCGGGCGGGTCTTGGCGACCTCGCGGCCGGTGGTCAGGAAGCCCTTGGGGTCAGCCATTGGTCGCCGCCTCCATCATCTTCTCGGTGGTCTCCTGCTCGGAGAGACCGGCGAGCTCAGCGGCGTCCTTGGCGGCGAGCACTGCCTTGTACGTGGTCGGGATGATCTTGCTGAAGCGGTCCACGTTTACGGACCAGTCGGCGAGCAGCTTCTCGGCGACCGTGGACGCGGTCTCCTCGAAGTGGCGGCGCACGACGTCGTGCAGCCACTGCTTGTCGGTGTCGCTGAGGGCCTCGATGGCGCCCAGGTTCCCGGAGTTGACGTTGTCCCGGTCCAGGTCGATGACGTACGCGATGCCGCCGGACATGCCGGCCGCGAAGTTGCGCCCCGTCTCGCCGAGGACCACCGCGTTGCCGCCGGTCATGTACTCGCAGCCGTGGTCGCCCACGCCTTCCGAGACGACGGTGGCACCGGAGTTGCGGACGCAGAAGCGCTCGCCGGTGCGGCCGCGCAGGAAGAGCTCGCCGCCGGTCGCACCGTACGCGATGGTGTTGCCCGCGATCGTCGAGTACTCGGCGAGGTGGTCGGCGCCGCGGTCCGGGCGGACGATGACGCGACCGCCGGAGAGGCCCTTGCCGACGTAGTCGTTGGCGTCGCCCTCCAGGCGCAGGGTCACGCCGCGCGGCAGGAACGCGCCGAAGGACTGGCCCGCCGAGCCGGTGAAGGTGATGTCGATGGTGTCGTCGGGCAGGCCCGCACCGCCGAACTTCTTCGTCACCGCGTGACCGAGCATGGTGCCCACGGTCCGGTTGATGTTGCGGATCGCGATCTGCGCGCGGACCGGCTGGGCGGCCTCGGGGGTCTCGGCTTCGAGGGCGTCGGCGGCGAGCTTGATGAGCTCGTTGTCGAGCGCCTTCGCCAGGCCGTGGTCCTGCTCGATCACCGCGTGGCGTACGGCGCCCTCGGGCAGCTCGGGCACGTAGAACAGCGGCGCGAGGTCGAGGCCCTGGGCCTTCCAGTGGGTGACGGCCCGGTCGGTGTCGAGGAGTTCGGCGTGGCCGACGGCCTCCTCGATCGTACGGAAGCCGAGCTCGGCGAGGATCTCGCGGACCTCTTCGGCGATGAACTCGAAGAAGTTCACGACGAATTCGGGCTTGCCCGAGAAGCGGTCGCGCAGGACCGGGTTCTGGGTGGCGATGCCGACCGGGCAGGTGTCCAGGTGACAGACGCGCATCATGACGCAGCCGGAGACGACGAGCGGCGCGGTCGCGAAACCGAACTCCTCGGCACCGAGCAGCGCGGCGATGATCACGTCGCGGCCGGTCTTGAGCTGGCCGTCGGTCTGCACGACGATGCGGTCGCGCAGACCGTTGAGCAGCAGGGTCTGCTGGGTCTCGGCGAGGCCGAGCTCCCAGGGGCCGCCCGCGTGCTTGAGGCTGGTGAGCGGGGATGCGCCCGTTCCGCCGTCGTGGCCGGAGATGAGGACGACGTCCGCGTGCGCCTTGGAGACACCCGCGGCGACGGTCCCGACGCCGACCTCGGACACGAGCTTCACGTGGATGCGCGCGGCCGGGTTGGCGTTCTTGAGGTCGTGGATCAGCTGAGCCAGGTCCTCGATGGAGTAGATGTCGTGGTGCGGCGGCGGCGAGATGAGGCCGACGCCCGGGGTGGAGTGCCGGGTCTTGGCGACCCACGGGTACACCTTGTGGCCGGGCAGCTGGCCGCCCTCGCCGGGCTTGGCGCCCTGCGCCATCTTGATCTGGATGTCGTCCGCGTTGACCAGGTACTCGCTGGTCACACCGAAGCGGCCGGAGGCGACCTGCTTGATGGAGGAGCGGCGCGCCGGGTCGTACAGGCGGTCCGCGTCCTCGCCGCCCTCACCGGTGTTGGACTTGCCGCCCAGCTGGTTCATGGCGATGGCCAGCGTCTCGTGCGCCTCGCGCGAGATGGAGCCGTACGACATGGCGCCGGTGGAGAAGCGCTTGACGATCTCGGAGACGGGCTCGACCTCGTCGAGCGGGATCGGCTCGCGCTGCGAGGTGAAGCCGAACAGGCCGCGCAGCGTCATCAACCGCTCGGACTGCTCGTTCACGCGGCCGGTGTACTGCTTGAAGATGTCGTACCGCTTGGTGCGGGTGGCGTGCTGGAGGCGGAAGACCGTCTCCGGGTCGAACAGGTGCGGCTCGCCCTCGCGGCGCCACTGGTACTCGCCGCCGATTTCCAGGGCGCGGTGCGCCGAGGGGACGCCGGAGGCCGGGTAGGCCTTGGCGTGGCGGGCGGCGACCTCCTTGGCGACGACGTCGAGCCCGGCCCCGCCGATCTTGGTGGCGGTACCGATGAAGTACTTCTGCACGAAGGCCTCTTCGAGACCGACGGCCTCGAAGACCTGGGCGCCGCGGTAGGAGGCGACCGTGGAGATGCCCATCTTGGACATGACCTTCAGGACACCCTTGCCGAGCGCGTAGATCAGGTTGCGGATGGCCTGCTCGGGCTCCAGGCCCTCGATGAACGTCCCGGCGCGGACCAGGTCCTCGACGGACTCCATCGCGAGGTACGGGTTGACCGCGGCGGCGCCGTACCCGATGAGCAGCGCGACGTGGTGGACCTCGCGGACGTCACCGGCCTCGACGAGCAGACCCACCTGGGTGCGCTGCTTGGTGCGGATGAGGTGGTGGTGGACGGCGGCGGTGAGCAGCAGCGAGGGGATCGGCGCGTGCTCGGCGTCGGAGTGCCGGTCGGACAGGACGATCATGCGGGCGCCGGCCTCGATCGCGGCGTCCGTCTCCTGGCAGATGGCCTCGATGCGGGCGGCGAGCGCGTCGCCACCGCCGGAGACCCGGTACAGACCGGAGAGCGTGGCGGCCTTCATGCCCGGCATGTCGCCGTCGGCGTTGATGTGTATCAGCTTCGCCAGCTCATCGTTGTCGATGACCGGGAAGGGCAGCGTGACGCTGCGGCAGGAGGCCGCGGTGGGCTCCAGGAGGTTGCCCTGGGGGCCGAGCGTGGAGCGCAGGCTGGTGACGAGCTCTTCGCGGATCGCGTCCAGCGGCGGGTTGGTGACCTGCGCGAACAGCTGCGTGAAGTAGTCGAAGAGCAGCCGGGGGCGCGCGGACAGCGCGGCGATCGGCGAGTCGGTGCCCATGGAGCCGAGCGGCTCGCCGGCGGTGCGGGCCATCGGCGCGAGGATGACGCGGAGCTCTTCCTCGGTGTAGCCGAAGGTCTGCTGGCGGCGGGTGACCGAGGCGTGGGTGTGCACGATGTGCTCACGCTCGGGCAGGTCCTCCAGCTCGATCTCGCCGGCTTCCAGCCACTCCTGGTACGGGTTCTCGGCGGCGAGGGACGCCTTGATCTCGTCGTCCTCGATGATGCGGTGCTCGGCGGTGTCGACGAGGAACATCTTGCCGGGCTGGAGGCGGCCCTTGCGGACGACCTTCGCGGGGTCGATGTCGAGGACGCCGACCTCGGAGGAGAGGACGACGAGGCCGTCGTCGGTCACCCAGTAGCGGCCGGGGCGCAGACCGTTGCGGTCGAGGACCGCGCCGACCTGGACGCCGTCGGTGAAGGTGACGCAGGCCGGGCCGTCCCAGGGCTCCATCATCGTGGCGTGGAACTGGTAGAAGGCGCGGCGTGCCGGGTCCATCGACTCGTGGTTCTCCCACGCTTCGGGGACCATCATCAGGACCGAGTGGGGCAGCGAGCGTCCGCCGAGGTGGAGGAGTTCGAGTACCTCGTCGAAGGACGCGGAGTCGGAGGCGTCCGGCGTGCAGACGGGGAAGATCCGGTCGATCTTGCCGGCGCCGGAGTTGAAGAGGTTCGAGGCGAGCTGGGACTCGCGGGCCACCATCCAGTTGCGGTTGCCCTTGACCGTGTTGATCTCGCCGTTGTGCGCGACGAAGCGGTACGGGTGGGCCAGCGGCCAGCTGGGGAAGGTGTTGGTGGAGAACCGCGAGTGCACGAGGGCGACGGCGGTGGCGCAGCGGCGGTCGGAGAGGTCCGGGAAGAACGGCTCCAGCTGGCCGGTGGTCAGCATGCCCTTGTAGACGATGGTCCGGGCGGAGAGCGACGGGAAGTAGACACCGGCCTCCCGCTCGGCGCGCTTGCGCAGCACGAAGGCCTTGCGGTCGAGCGCGATACCGGCCGAGCCGCCGTCGCCGACGAACAGCTGGCGGAAGGCGGGCATGGTGGCGCGGGCGCCGTTGCCGAGGAGTGCGGGGGTGACGGGGACCTCACGCCATCCCAGGACCGTGAGGCCCTCTTCGCCGGCGATCGTCTCGATCCGTGAGACGGCTTCGGCGGTCTCCTCCAGAGGCAGGAAGGCGATACCGACGGCGTAGGAGCCGGCCTCGGGGAGCTCGAAGTCGGTGACCTCGCGCAGGAACGCGTCCGGGACCTGGAGCAGGATGCCGGCGCCGTCCCCGGAGTCGGGCTCGGAGCCGGTGGCACCGCGGTGTTCCAGATTGCGCAGTACGGTCAGCGCCTGCTCGACCAGCTCATGGCTGGCAACACCGGTGAGGGTGGCCACGAACCCGACGCCACAGGCGTCGTGCTCGTTACGGGGGTCGTACATCCCCTGCTGGGCGGGGCGACCGTCCATGGGCGACCAGGCGTCGGAACGCATCGGCTCTCCCGTCGTCGTCGTGGCATGTTCAAAGCCGAGGGACGACGTTGGCCCTCTGCGAAATTTCGTGCAGGTTACATGATGGAACGTATCTCGGGAACCGGATAGTTCATTCCAGCATGCGGACACCCGGGTGCGAGCTTCCTTGCTCGCGGGGACGCACAGGAGTGCGGTTATGGGTGTGTACGGCCTATGCCCGGCGGAAAAAGATTCGAAACCGCCGAGTAACGATTAGTTATGTGAGCCTCTGCATACTCCGCCATTCTACGGCGCGGGGCCCGCAAGCGGGCAGGACGAATGTCACACGGGGCGGAGCCGATCGGCTCCGCCCCGTGCGAGGTCCCGGCGGGTTCGGCGGCGTCAGCCGATGGCCGCGCCGAAGAGGTGGCCGAGCCCGAAGGTCAGGGCGGCCGCGACACCGCCGAGGACCAGCTGGCGCGTGCCGCTGAACCACCACGAGCGGGCCGTCACCTTCGCGACCACCGCGCCGCACCCGAAGAGGCCGAACAGGGCGAGCAGCACCGCCGGCCACAGCGCGCTCGCGCCGAGCAGGTAGGGCAGCAGCGGCAGCAGCGCGCCGAGCGCGAAGGAGGCGAACGAGGACACCGCGGCCACGGTGGGCGAGGGCAGGTCGGAGGGGTCGATGCCCAGCTCTTCGCGGGCGTGGATCTCCAGCGCCTGCTCGGGGTCCTGCGACAGCTGCCGTGCCACCTCGCGGGCGAGGTCCGGCTCGACGCCGCGCGACATGTACAGCTCGGCGAGCTCGCGCTCCTCGTCGGCCGGGTGCTTGCGCAACTCCCGCCGCTCGATGTCGAGTTCGGCCTCGACGAGCTCACGCTGGGAGGCCACCGAGGTGTATTCGCCGGCCGCCATCGAGAAGGCGCCGGCCGCGAGGCCCGCGAGTCCCGTGATGACGATGGTCTGGTGCGAGACGGCCCCGCCGGCGACACCCGTCATCAGGGCCAGGTTGGAGACGAGACCGTCCATCGCGCCGAACACGGCCGGGCGCAGCCAGCCACCGTTGACATCGCGGTGGGTGTGGTTGTCGCGGTGCGCCTCGTGCAGCGTGGCGTCGGTAACGATGATGGACACGGCTATCCCCTTGTACTCAGCAGCGGGCACCAGCTCGTCCCGCGCCCCCTCAACACCGTCGAAACTACGCTCGACGTAAGGGCCGCGCCAGCAAGCAAGGCCTTACTCAGTAAGGCTGCGCTCAGTAAGGAAGGCCTGGCTGCGGGGGTGGTCGGGGCCCGTTACGAGGTCGTTTTCGGGCGGTCTGCGCCGAACGCGCCGGGAGGTGCGCGGTCACCGAACCGGCCGCCCTCGGGAGACAATCCCGGCATGACCCGGATCACCGTGCTCGGCAGCACCAACATGGACCTCGTCGCCTACGTCACGACCGCGCCCCGCAGCGGCGAGACCGTCACGGGACACGAGTTCCGCACCGTTCCCGGCGGGAAGGGCGCCAACCAGGCGGTCGCCGCCGCCCGGGCCGGCGCGGAGGTCGCGATGATCGGCGCGGTCGGCACGGACGAGTTCGGCGGCCGGCTGCGCGGCACGCTGGAACACGCGGGCATCGACATCGACCTGCTGCGCACCACCGAGGGCCCCTCGGGCACCGCGCACATCGTGGTGGACGGCGACGGCGGCAACGCGATCGTCGTCATCCCCGGCGCCAACGGCTCGCTCACCTCGCTCAGCCACGCCGACCGTGCGCTGATCGCCGAGGCCCAGTCACTCCTGCTCCAGCTGGAGCTGCCGATGAGCGCGGTCCTCGAAGGCGCCGAAACGGCCCGGCGCAATGGCGTCCGTACGATCCTCACCCCGGCCCCCGCACAGCCTCTGCCGGCCGAACTCCTCGCCGTCACCGACCTGTTGGTGCCCAACCAGCACGAGGCGGCGACACTGACCGGCATCTCGGGCGATCCCGAGCGGGCCGCTCGGGCACTCCTCGCGCAGGTGCCCGAAGTTGTGATCACACTCGGCGCTCGGGGATGTCTGTACGCGTCCCGGTCCCAGCCCGAGCCGGTGGCGGTGCTCGCCCCGCCGGTCACCGCCGTGGACACGACCGGTGCGGGCGACACCTTCGTGGGCGCCCTCGCGGTGGCTCTGGCCGAGGGACGCCCGATGACCGAGGCGCTCACCTGGGCGTCGACGGCGGCCGCGCTCTCCGTCCAGCGGCCGGGCGCGGCTACGTCGATGCCGTACCGGTCGGAGATCGACGGATAGCCGTCCGGCGGTGGGCTGTTCTTCGGGGCCGGCCGGGGTGGTTCTGGTGCCCTGTATCGCGGGGGCCCTGACCCCGAGCCCCCGCTCCTCGAACGCCGGAGGGGCTGACGCGCCCCCGGCGCCTGTCCGGTCAGGCCTTCTCCGGCTCCGGCTCCACGGCCACCGACTCCGCCTTCGGGCGGTCGGTCGGCTCGGCGGCGTTCTTCGCCTCGGCGGCCTTCTTCGGCTCGGCGGATCCGTCCGAGGGCTCGGGCTCGGCCTCGCCGGAGGACTTGTCCAGGGACACCGGCTCGTCCTCGTCCTGCGCGCCCGGCTCCACGATCTCCTCGCGGCCCGGCCGCAGCTTCGTCGAGATCACGATGTAGGCGACCGCGAGCAGGAAGACCCCGCCGGCCGTCCAGTCGTTGAGGCGGAGACCAAGGATGTGGTGGGCCTCGTCGACCCTCATGTACTCGATCCAGAACCGGCCCACGCAGTACGTGGCGACGTACAGCGCGAACGCCCGGCCGTGGCCCAGCTTGAAGCGGCGGTCGGCCCAGATGATCAGGAAGCCGGCGCCGAGGCACCACAGGGACTCGTACAGGAACGTCGGGTGGTAGGTGCCGGCGATCCGGTTCGGGCCCTCGCTGATCTTCAGCGCCCAGGGCACGTCGGTCGGGCGGCCGTACAGCTCCTGGTTGAACCAGTTGCCCCAGCGCCCGATGGCCTGCGCGAAGGCGAGGCCGGGGGCGAGGGCGTCGGCCCAGGCCGGCAGCGGGATGCCCCGGCGGCGGCAGCCGATCCAGGCGCCGACCGCGCCGAGCGCGACCGCGCCCCAGATGCCGAGGCCGCCCTCCCAGATCTTGAAGGCGTTGACCCAGTCCTCACCGTCGCTGAAGTACAGCTGGTAGTCGGTGATGACGTGGTAGAGCCGTCCGCCCACGAGACCGAAGGGCACCGCCCACACGGCGATGTCGGCGACGGTGCCGGAGCGGCCGCCGCGGGCGATCCACCTCTTGTTGCCGTACCAGACGGCGACGAAGACACCGATGATGATGCAGAAGGCGTAGCCGCGCAGCGGGATCGGCCCGAGGTGGAGCACCCCGGTCGACGGGCTGGGGATGAAGGCAAGGTTCATGGCAGGGTCGACGCTACCGTGCCGGGCGGGCACTGCGGCAACCCGCCCGGCAACTTATGAGTAACGGGAGACCCCGAGGTTCAGGACGCGGGAGCCGTGGCCTTGCCTGCGGGCTTGCCCTTGTTGGCCTGGGCGACCCACTTCTTCAGGTTGGCCGGGGTGATCTGCTCGCTGCCCTTCATCGGGAAGACGGACACGCCGTTGAGCTGCACCGTGGGTGTGCCGTTGAACTTGCCCGCCTGGAACGCCTCGTTGGACTTCACGACCCAGCTGTTGTGCGTGCCGTTCTCGACGCAGGAGGTGAAGGCGGGGGTGGTCAGGCCCGGGACCTTCTTGGCCAGGTCGAGGAGCTTGTTGTTGTCGGCGTACGCGTCGTCCGTCTCGTCGGGCTGGTTGGTGTAGAGGACGTCGTGGTACGCGGTGAACTTCCCCGCGTCCTGCGCGCAGCCCGCCGCGTTGGCCGCGTGGAGCGAGCCGCCGCCGCGGGTCTTGTCGTCGATGAGCGTGGCCAGGTGGTACTCGACGCGGATCTGGCCGCTCTTCTCCAGCTCGTGGATGGTGGCCCTGAAGCCGTTCTCGAACGCGGCGCAGGCCGGGCAGCGGAAGTCCTCCCACACCGTGAGGGTGGACGGCGCGTCGGCCGCGCCGACGGGGATGGCGAGCTTGTCCTTGCCGTCGGCTCCGGTGGGCGCGACCGCCGGCCCGCTGGTGCTGCTGTCCTTGGCGCTGTCACCGCCGCCCGCGTTGGCGGCGATCACGCCGACCACCGCGGCCAGGGCGAGCACGCCCACCACGGCGCCCGCCACGATCAGCTGCCGGCGGCGCCGCTCGCCCGCCTTCTGCTGCTCGCGTTCCTTGATGAGCCGGTCGCGCGCGGCCCTTTTCGCTTCGGGGTTCTTGTCACTCACACCCGCAGCAACGAACCGGGGAGGCACGCTCGTGCCCCCCCGGTCCCACTTCCACCCGTACGGGTGAGCTGTGCGATGAGCGCTCTACCGCGCCCGGCGAACGCCTTCGGCGAGCTCGGCCGCCAGTTCCCGTACGGCGACGAGACCCGCGGCGTGGTCGGGGGCGTCGAGCATGCGCTTGACGAAGGCGGAGCCCACGATCACGCCGTCGGCGAAGGCCGCGACCTCCTTGGCCTGGACGGCGTTGGAGACGCCGAGGCCGACACAGACCGGGAGCTTCGTGGTGGCGCGGGTACGGCCCACCAGGTTCTCGGCCGAGGCGCCGACCGACTCCCGGGTGCCCGTGACGCCCATCAGGGAGGCCGCGTACACGAAGCCGGAGCCGGCCGCCGTGATCGTGGCGAGGCGCTCGTCCCTGCTGCTGGGGGCGACGACGAAGACCGTGCCGAGGCCGTGCTTCTCGGCGTGCTCGCGCCATACGCCGGACTCCTCGACCGGCAGGTCGGGCAGGATGCAGCCCGCGCCGCCGGCTTCGGCGAGCTCGGCGGTGAAGCGCTCCACGCCGTAGCGGTCGACGGGGTTCCAGTACGTCATGACCAGGACCGGCTTGCCGGTGGCGGCATGGGCCTCGCGGACGGTGCGCAGCACGTCGGCGATCTTCACCCCGCCCTTGAGGGCGATGTCGTCGGCGGTCTGGATGACGGGGCCGTCGAGGACCGGGTCGCTGTGCGGCAGACCCACCTCGACGATGTCGGCGCCGCCCTCGAAGACGGCCTTGACCGCGTCGATGGCGCCGTCGACGGTCGGGAAGCCGGCCGGCAGGTAGGCGATGAGGGCCGCCCGGTCCTCAGCCTTCGCCGTGGCCAGGGTGGCGTCCAGCAGGGTCACGTTGCCGCTCACTTGGCGTCTCCCTCGATCTCGGCGAGGCCCGCGGCGTCGGCGGCCACCTCGGCGTCGGTGCCGTACAGGCCGAAGTAGCGTGCGGCCGTGTCCATGTCCTTGTCGCCCCGGCCGGACAGGTTGATCACGATCAGTCCGTCCTTGCCGAGTTCCTTGCCCACGTCGAGCGCGCCCGCGAGCGCGTGTGCCGACTCGATCGCCGGGATGATGCCCTCGGTGCGCGAAAGGAGCCGCAGGGCCTGCATCGCCGCGTCGTCGGTGACCGCGCGGTACTCGCCGCGCCCGATGTCCTTGAGGTAGGAGTGCTCGGGGCCGATGCCCGGGTAGTCCAGGCCCGCCGAGATCGAGTAGGGCTCGGTGATCTGGCCCTCCTCGTCCTGGAGGACGTAACTGCGCGAGCCGTGCAGGATGCCGGGCTCGCCCACGGTCAGGGTCGCCGCGTGCTCGCCGGTCTCCACGCCGTGGCCGGCGGGCTCGCAGCCGATGAGGCGTACGGAGGCGTCGGGGATGAAGGCGTGGAAGAGTCCGATGGCGTTGGAGCCGCCGCCGACGCAGGCGACCGCCGCGTCGGGAAGGCGGCCGGCGCGCTCCAGGATCTGGCGGCGGGCCTCGACGCCGATCACGCGGTGGAAGTCGCGGACCATCGCGGGGAAGGGGTGCGGTCCCGCGACCGTGCCGAAGAGGTAGTGGGTGCGGTCGACGTTGGCGACCCAGTCGCGGAACGCCTCGTTGATGGCGTCCTTGAGGGTGCGGCTGCCGGAGGCGACCGGGATGACCTCGGCGCCGAGCATCCGCATGCGGGCGACGTTGAGCGCCTGGCGCCGGGTGTCGATCTCGCCCATGTAGATGGTGCATTCGAGGCCGAACAGGGCGCAGGCGGTCGCGGTGGCGACGCCGTGCTGGCCGGCGCCGGTCTCGGCGATGACGCGGGTCTTGCCCATGCGCTTGGTGAGCAGCGCCTGGCCAAGGACGTTGTTGATCTTGTGCGAGCCGGTGTGGTTGAGGTCCTCGCGCTTGAGGAACACCCGGGCGCCGCCCGCGTGTTCGGCGAACCGGGGCACCTCGGTCAGCGCGCTCGGGCGGCCGGTGTAGTTGACCATCAGCTCGTTGAGCTCGGCCGCGAAGGCGGGGTCGTGCTTGGCCTTCTCGTACTCGACGGCCACCTCGTCGACCGCGGCGACCAGCGCCTCGGGGATGAACTTGCCGCCGTACGCGCCGAAGTAGCCCTTGGCGCTGGGGACTTGACCGTCCGGGTCGGGTACGAAGAACTCGTGCTCGTGGGACATGCGGATACCTCGCTGGGGCGTCGCGGCCCCGGGTCCTGGGTTGGCTGGTTGGCGGAATGCGCCCAGGCGCCGCAGGTGAGGAGGTGAACGCGCGATCACCGGCCGTCGTGGCCGGTCGCGCGGTTCGGTACGCCCCGTGCGGGGCGCTGCTCAGGCGGCGCTCGGGCCGCCGCGCCATCGCATGCCGTTGACCTGGCCGGGCTCCGAGCCGATCACGTACCGCACGCGCCGTCCGTGCACCCGGCGCGCCGGAGCGCGGCAGCCGCGGGGGCGGCAGCCGGGGGCGAGGCGGACGGCGATGGACATGGAGGTCAGCTCCGGCCGTGGCGCAGCGCGGGGTGGGCGCCGGCGGCGACGAGGTCGGCGACGGCCGCGCGGGGGTCCTTGCCGGTGACCAGGGACTCGCCCACGAGCACGGCGTCGGCGCCGGCGTTGGCGTACGCGATGAGGTCGTGCGGGCCGCGGACGCCGGACTCGGCGATCTTCACGATGTGGTTCGGGATCTCCGGGGCGACCCGCTCGAACGTGGTGCGGTCGACCTTGAGGTCCTTCAGGTTGCGCGCGTTGACACCGATGATCTTGGCGCCGGCGTCGACCGCCCGCTCGACCTCGTCCTCGTCGTGCACCTCGACCAGCGGGGTGAGGCCGATCGATTCGGCGCGCTCGATCAGCGACACGAGGGCCGGCTGGTCGAGGGCGGCCACGATGAGCAGCGCGAGGTCGGCGCCGTGGGCGCGGGCCTCCCACAGCTGGTAGGCCGTGACGATGAAGTCCTTGCGCAGGATCGGGATGTCGACCTTGGCGCGCACGGCTTCCAGATCGGCGAGCGAGCCGCCGAAGCGGCGCTCCTCGGTGAGGACGGAGATGACGGACGCGCCGCCCGCCTCGTAGTCGGCGGCGAGCGCGGCAGGGTCCGCGATGGCGGCGAGCGCACCCTTGGAAGGGCTGGAGCGCTTGACCTCGCAGATGACCGTCACGCCGTCGCCGCGCAGGGCCGCTACCCCGTCACGGGCCGGGGGCGCGTTCTCGGCGCGCTCCTTCAGCTCGTCGAGGCTGACACGCGCCTGCCGCTCTGCGAGGTCGGCGCGGACGCCTTCGATGATCTCGTCGAGCACACTCACGCGAGCGGCCCCCTTCCGGGACGGTGATGTCGGTCAGGACGAGGATGACCGTACGGAACGGTCACGGTCAGCCATGTCGATGGTATCCGTACCGGGGCCAAGGGATCACATCCGGTTGACTCCCATCCCAGCACGTGGGACGCGACCTGCGGTTTCTCCGCGAAGGTCATGGCGCGAGCGCCGAGCCGAACGGCAGATTCCGGACCACGGAGAAGATCAGCACGACGGATCCGACGATCCACCACTGCCGGTCGCTGAGCGAGATCCGCAGGGGCAGCCCGCGGGCCGAGCGCACCGCCCACAGGACCCAGCACACGGCGAAGACCAGATAGCCGGCGACGGCGAGCGCGTTGGCGCCGAGCGCCGCGGCGAGATGCCCGGTGATGAAGTCGTGCGCGCTGCGCAGCCCGCCGCAGCCCGGGCAGTAGACGCCGGTGAGGGCGAACAGCGGGCAGACCGGGTAGTGGCCGGGGTGGTTCGGGTCGACCAGGCCCACGTACGCGAAGGCGGAGCCCACCGCGGCGAGGGTGCCGAGCGGCACCAGGAGCCTGCGGGCGGGGTTGGCCGTCGTGCGGGCGGGAGTGCCCGACGCACCTGCCGGGTGCGGCTGGGCGGGGCCGGGGTGCATCGAAGCCGGGCCGGGGTGCGCCGGGGCCGGACCTGGGTGCGTCCCGGCCGGGGCGGGGTTCGTCGGCGACGGGCCGGGGTTCGACTGGGCTGCGTCCACTCGGTGATTGTCCCCGTTCACGTCGAAAGGCGCAGCCCGGTGGGGCTGCGCCTCGCAAGGATGGCTCTCGGCTCAGCCGGCCTGCGCTTCGAGGCGGGCGCGGACCTTGGCGGCGGCGTCCTCGCGCATGCGCTGGATCTCCGGGGTGTCCTTCGGCGTACCGAGGCCCACCATCTTCATGATCCCGCCCACGACCGCGGCGATGCCGAGGAGTGCGATGCCGGCCCAGAAGCCCACCGGGTTGGCGGCCACTATGAAGACGCAGGTCACACAGAATCCGATGAAGGCAATGATGACACCGGTCCATGCTGCCGGGGTGTGGCCGTGGCCGCTCTTCGCCATGGGGGTTGCTCCTCGTAGGTGTTTCCGTGATGTTGTCGGCGCTGCCGCTGTCGTCGGACCCGACGCTCGCTGCCATTGTCCCGCACCGCCGAGGGTGGCTGAGTGCGGGGGTCAGCTCTCGCGCGTGGGGTCCTCGCCGCGGTCGAGCGCCTTCCAGAGTTCCTCGGGCCGCTCGGGGTCGGGAACGGTGCGCGCCTTACGCGGACGGGGGGCGCCGTCACGCTCGTAGCGGCCGCCCATCGCGGGCCAGACCGCGCCGAAGCGCAGGGCGAGCAGCCCGGCCAGCAGCAGCAGGGCGCCGCCCGCGACGGCGACATAGGGCCAGCCGGTGTGCGTGAGGGCGCCCACGGTGGCAGCGGCGTCGCCACTGGCCTTGGCGGCCTTCTCGTCGAGGGCGGCGCTGTCGCCGGCTCCGAGCCAGGCGGTCACCGCGGCGCCCGCGCCGCTGAGCGTCAGCAGTACGGAAACCAGGATGCGGCCGGCGCCGCGCACCGCGAAGACCGCGACGAGTGCGGCGAGGCCCACGATCGCGAGGGCGGAGGGCACGCCGGTGACGTCACCGCCGGTGGCCTCCAGGGGCAGTGCGCCGCCGCCGACGGACGCGTTGCCGTGCGTCCAGGTCTGGCTGGAGGCCATGAGGACGACGGCGGCGCCGACGGCGCCCCCGAGCAGTGCGGCGGCCAGGCTGCGGAGGCCACCGCCACGGGCGGACGGCGCGGCGGCTTCGGCACGGGTCTTGGGTACGGATGCGGCACTCACGTACTCCACTATCGCCTGCGTCCCACCCGGCGCCGCACCCGGGGGCCGATGCCGCCTCCCCTGACGGGCCGCACACACCGGCCGGGGGCGCCGCGCGGGGCGAGCGGGGGCGGGCAGCGCGAGGAGGGGCAGGGAGGGGCAGGGAGGGGCCGCCGACGCCGCAGACGGGGGCCCGCACCCCGCCCGCGCGGGGCTGCACGCAAGCGCGGCTGGGTGCTCCGGGCAACCAAGAGCGGGCAAGCGATCGGCCATCGAACGGCCATCGGATTCCCCCGAACCTCCCGGGAACTGTCCCCGAACGGCCCTCGAAGGCAAAGCGGCGATAGAGATTCCGGCGTGCTTCTTGTTGGCATGCCCCAGTCAGCCTAGGTTCACCGCCGGTCGTACCGCGCACCACGCGGAACGGTCGGCACAGCGCACCCGCACGACTCCTGGTACACCCACCTCACGGAGGCAGTAAGTTGCGCAGAACCCTCTCCCCCACCGCCCTGGCCGCCACGCTGGCCGCGGCAGCGCTCGCCCTGGCAACTCCCCTCGCCCAGGCGGCCACCAGCCCCTCCGTCGCGACGACCGCGGCGCACGTCACCACCGTCCGCTCCTGTGCGGCCCCCACGCACAAGGACGTCATGGCCTGCAAGGCCCTGAAGGTGACCGGCGGTACGCTCGCGTCGGCGCACACCGAGCGCGATCTGACGGCCGCAGCCGCGCCGTCCGGTCTCGGCCCGTCCTCGCTCCAGTCCGCGTACAAGTTGCCCTCCTCGACGGCCGGTTCGGGCCGGACGGTGGCGATCGTCGACGCGTACGACGACCCCAACGCCGCCGCCGACCTCGCCACGTACCGTTCGCAGTACGGGCTTCCGGCGTGCACCACCGCCAACGGCTGCTTCAAGAAGGTCGGCCAGACGGGAACGTCGACGCTGCCGAGCGCGAACGCCGGCTGGGCCGAGGAGATATCCCTCGACCTCGACATGGTCAGCGCGGCCTGTCCCAACTGCAAGATCCTGCTCGTCGAGGCCAAGTCCGCCTCGATGGCCAACCTGGGCACGGCCGTGAACACGGCGGTCTCGCTCGGCGCGAAGTACGTCTCCAACAGCTACGGCGGCGGCGAGTCCTCCGCCGACTCCTCGTACGACAGCCAGTACTTCAACCACCCGGGCGTCGCCATCACGGTGAGCTCCGGTGACGGCGGCTACGGCACCGAGTACCCGGCGGCCTCCCGCTATGTCACCGCGGTCGGCGGCACCTCGCTCAAGACGGCTTCCAACAGCCGCGGTTGGAGCGAGAGCGTGTGGAGCGGCGCCGGTTCCGGCTGCTCTGCCTACGACGCGAAGCCGAGCTGGCAGAAGGACACCGGCTGCTTGAGGCGGACCGTCGCGGACGTCTCCGCGGTCGCCGACCCGGCCACCGGTGTCGCGGTGTACGACACCTACGGCGGCGACCCGGGCTGGGAGGTGTTCGGCGGCACCAGCGCCTCCTCGCCGCTGATCGCCGCGGTGTACGCGCTCGCGGGCACCCCGTCGTCTGGCTCCACGCCTGCCTCGTTCCCGTACGCCCACACCGGTTCGCTCAACGATGTGACGAGCGGCTCCAACGGCAGCTGCTCCCCGGCCTACCTGTGCAAGGGAGGCAGCGGCTACGACGGTCCTTCGGGGCTCGGCACCCCGAACGGAACCGCCGCGTTCACCGGCTGAACCGGCCCCGACCGGCCCAATCGGCGCCCTGGGCTCAAGCCCGGACGCCGAGGCGGTTGGCCGTGTTGACCGCGCGCAGGACGGCGGCCGCCTTGTTGCGGCACTCGTCGTCCTCCGCGACCGGGTCGGAGTCGGCGACCACGCCGGCTCCGGCCTGCACGTACGCCGTACCGTCCCGCAGCAGGGCGGTACGGATCGCGATCGCGGTGTCGGAGTCCCCGGCGAAGTCGAGGTAGCCGACGCACCCGCCGTAGAGTCCGCGGCGGCTGGGCTCCAGCTCCTCGATGATCTGCATCGCGCGCGGCTTGGGGGCCCCGGAGAGCGTGCCGGCCGGGAAGCAGGCCGTCAGGACGTCGAACGCGGTGCGTCCCTCGGCGACCCGGCCGGTCACGGTCGACACGATGTGCATCACATGGGAGTACCGCTCGATCGACATGAAGTCCACGACCTCCACCGAGCCGGGTTCGCAGACCCGGCCCAGGTCGTTGCGGCCGAGGTCGACGAGCATGAGGTGCTCGGCGCGCTCCTTGGGGTCGGCGAGCAGCTCGTCGGCGAGCGCCTGGTCGCGCTGCGGGGTGGCGCCGCGCGGCCGGGTCCCGGCGATCGGGTGGACCATCGCCCGGCCGTCCTCGACCTTGACGAGCGCCTCGGGGCTCGATCCGACGACGTCGAAGCCCTCGAAGCGGAACAGGTACATGTACGGCGACGGGTTGGTCGCCCGCAGCACCCGGTACACGTCCAACGCGCTTGCGCTGCACGGGGTTTCGAAGCGCTGCGAGGGCACCACCTGGAAGGCCTCGCCGGCCCGGATGCGCTCCTTGATGTCCTCGACGGCGCCCTGGTACTGGGCGCCGCCCCACTGCGCGGTGTACTCGGGCAGCTCGGACGCGGGCAGCGCGACCGGCGCGTACTCGGTGGGCTTCGCGAGGTCGGCCTCCATCGCGTCGAGCCGGGCCACGGCGTCCGCGTACGCCTCGTCCACCCCGGTGTCCAGGTGGTTGTGGTTGATCGCGTTGGCGATGAGCAGGACCGAGCCGTCCCAGTGGTCGAGCACCGCGAGGTCGGAGGTGAGCAGCATGGTCAGCTCGGGGAGCTTCAGGTCGTCGCCGCCGTGCTCGCCGATCTTCTCCAGGCGGCGCACGATGTCGTAGCCGAGGTAGCCGACCATGCCGCCGGTGAACGGCGGCATCCCGGCGACCAGGTCGCGCGGGGTGTGCAGCGCTTCGACGGTCGCCTTCAGGGCGGCCAGAGGATCACCCGAAGTGGGGACACCGACGGGGGCCGTTCCGATCCAGTGGGCCTCGCCGTCACGCACGGTGAGGGTGGCGGCGGAGCGTACGCCGACGAAGGAGTACCGCGACCAGGTACGCCCGTTCTCCGCCGACTCCAGCAGGAAGGTGCCCGGACGCTCTGCGGCGAGCTTGCGGTAGAGGCCGACCGGGGTGTCGCCGTCCGCGAGGAGGCGGCGGTGGACGGGGATGACGCGGCGGTCGACGGCGAGCTTGCGGAAGGTGTCGAGGTCCATGACTGCTGGCTACTTCCCGAGGTCGAGTACGTCGGCGTCGAAACAGGTGCGGTCCCCGGTGTGACAGGCCGCGCCCACCTGGTCGACCTTGACCAGGACGGTGTCCGCGTCGCAGTCCAGGGCGACCGACTTCACGTGCTGGACGTGCCCGGAGGTGTCGCCCTTGACCCAGTACTCCTGGCGGCTGCGCGACCAGTAGGTGCAGCGGCCGGTGGTCAGGGTGCGGTGCAGGGCCTCGTCGTCCATCCAGCCGAGCATGAGCACCTCACCGGTGTCGTACTGCTGGGCGATGGCCGGGACCAGACCATCCGCGCCGCGCTTGAGGCGGGCGGCGATGGCGGGGTCGAGATTGCTGGTCATGTTCCCATTCTGCCGTGGCCCGCGGGGCGTCCGGACGGTGCGTCCACTGTCCGGACGACTCCCGCCGCCGTACGCTGGCGGACATGTCGACCCATGCCAAGCGTGAACGGCTTCTGCTCGCCGACCTGTTGGAGGCGGCGGGCCCCGAGGCTCCGACCCTGTGCGAGGGCTGGACGGCCCGCGAGCTCGCGGCCCATGTCGTGGTGCGCGAACGGCGCCTCGACGCGGCGGGCGGGATCCTGATCGGCGCGCTCAAGAACCGCCTCGACCGGGTGCAGGCGGAGTTCGCCGGGAAGCCCTTCGAGGAACTGATCCAGCTCATCCGCACCGGTCCGCCGAAGTTCTCGCCGTACAGCCTCAAACAGATCGACGAGGGTGCCAACGCGGTGGAGTTCTACGTCCACGCCGAGGACGTACGCCGGGCCCAGCCCGACTGGACGCCCCGCGTGCTCGACCCGGTCTTCTCGGACGCGCTGTGGGCCCGTCTGGAGAAGGCGGCCCGGGTGATGGGCCGCAAGGCCCCGGTGGGCATCGTGCTGCGCCGCCCGGACGGACAGACGGCGGTCGCGCACCGGGGCACCCCGGTGGTGACGGTCACCGGCGACCCGGGCGAGCTGATGCTCTTCGCGTACGGACGCCAGGACGCGGCGCGGGTCGAGATCGAGGGCGAGAAGGAAGCGGCGACGCGGGCGATCGAAGCGAAACTCGGCATCTGAGACGGGCCCGGCCCCGGGGCCGCGTCGCGAGGCCTCGGCGCGGCATGTCACCCCGGGGGCCCGGCGGGGTTCGCGTCGCGGGGATTCGGCGCGGCATCCCACCCCGGGGGCGCGTCGCGGGGGTTCGGCGGGGGCATCCGGGCGCGGGCCCCGGCTCCGCCGGGTCCGGGCGCTCAGCTCGGGAGTTCCGCGCGGCGCAGGTGGCGTGAGGCCAGGCCGATCAGCGCGCCCGACGCGCAGACGCCCGCGCTGGCCAGGAAGACCGGCCCGGTGCCCCAGGCGCCGATCGCGGCGCCCGCCAGAGGGTAGCCGAGTGGCGCGATGCCCATCGTGAACAGGGAGGCCACCGCGGTGACCCGACCCAGATAGGCCGGCTCCGTGGCGGTCTGCATCAGCGCTCCGCACAGGGCGCCGCTCAGCCCGGCGAGCAGACCGATGACGACTCCGGCGACGGCGGCGAAGACGACCGAGGGGGCGTACGCGAGGCCCGCGATGGCCGTGGTGCCGCCGAGCAGGGCCAGCGGCAGGACGAGCCCGGCACGCGGGACGCGGCCGCGCACGGAGAGCAGCAGGGACGCGGCCCCCGCGCCCGCGCCGAACGCCGCCACGATCCAGCCCATGCCGGACGCGCCCCAGGCCCGCTCCTTCGCGAGCAGCGCCAGGCCGATGTTGAGCGGGGCCGCGAAGCCCAGTTCACCGACGGCGATGACCAGCATCAGAGGGGCGAGCAGCCGGTGGCCGCGGATGTAGCGCAGCCCGTCGGAGAGTTCGCGCAGCGCCCGGTCCTTCGTCTTCTGTCCCTCGCCGTCCAGCCGGGCGATACGGACCCGTACGAGCAGCGCGGTCGAGACGGCGAACAAGACGCCGGCCACCGCGAAGGTGGCCGCGGTGCCGCCGAGGGCCACGGCGAGCCCGCCGATGGGCGCCCCGCCGATATTGGCGACCCGCGAGGCGAGACCCTTGAGCCCCTGCACCCTGGCGAGCTCGCCGGGCCCGGTGATCCTGGGCGGCAGCGCGCCGAGCGCGGGGAGCAGCACCGCGTCCACGGCGCCGAAGACCAGGGCGAGCACGATCAGGAGCCACAGGTGTGACCCGGTGACGAGCAGCGCCCCGGCCATCCCCAGGATGATCACGCTGCGCAGGGCGTCGCTGCCGATGACGACCCGGCGCGGCCCGAACCGGTCGGCGATCACTCCCCCGCCCAGCATGAGCAACGCCCTGGGCACGGCGCCGACGGCGAGCACCAGTCCGGCCTGCCCGGCGCTCCCCGAGCGGGCGGCGGCCCAGGCCAGCGCCATGTAGTACACGCTGTCGCCGACGAGCGAGAAGGTATACGCGGCGAGCCAGCGCAGGACGTTGCCGTCGCGGTGGGCCGGGCGGGCGGGGGCAGGCGCGGGCGGTATGAGGGTGGGGGTGGTCACGGCGAACCTCTCGGAGCCTCAGACGCGGAAGGGGAAGCCGTACAGGTGGACCGAGACGTTGTCGCGATCCTCGGTGTCGCCGTCCGCCGTCGCGGCGTCGCCGCGCTCCTTGTACTTCTTGAGTACGGCGTCCAACTCACCCTCAAGATAGGCGAGTTCGGCCGGGGTCAGGCGGAGGGAGTGCTCGCTGCTGAACGAGGCGCCGGTCCACTCGGTGCTCCAGGCGGACATCTCGTCGAGGTAGGCGCGGTAGAGGTCCATGCGCTGCTCGACCAGGAGACGGGTGACGGAGGTGTGGGCCGCCAACTTCTCGGGGGCGTCCCTGAAGTCCTCGTGGCGGTAGCTGATTCTCTCCGACGCCAATTGCCACCACCGCTCGCGCCCGTCGCTGCCCTGGGGCTCGGCCTCCTCGATGAGGCCATGATCCGCGAGCTTGCGCAGGTGATAGCTGACGAGGGAGACCGCCTCGTCGACCTGGTCGGCCAACTGGGAGGCGGTGGCCGTGCGGGCGATGTAGAGCGCGCGGTAGAGCCGCATACGCAAGGGGTGGCCGAACGCCTTGAGCGTGTCGACGTCGGTGATCCTGCGGATGCCCTTGTCTGCCATGTGACTCACCGTAGACAGGAAAGAAAAGTTGCGCAACTATATTTGCGCAATAAAAGCTGTGCATCCTCGGATGAACAAGGGCCCGGAGCGTCGCTCCGGGCCCTTGTCCGCGAGTCGGTGCCGGGTCAGCGGACTGGGTGGCCCGCTTCTCTCAGGGTGTTCTTGACCTCCGCGATGCGCAGGTCGCCGAAGTGGAAGACCGACGCGGCCAGGACCGCGTCCGCGCCTGCCTCGATGGCCGGCGGGAAGTGGTCCAGGCGGCCCGCGCCGCCCGAGGCGATCACCGGGACCGTGACGTGGCGGCGGACCGCCGCGATCATCTCGGTGTCGTAGCCGTCCTTCGTGCCGTCCGCGTCCATCGAGTTGAGCAGGATCTCGCCCGCCCCCAACTCGGCCGCGCGGTGCGCCCATTCGACGGCGTCGATGCCGGTGCCCTTGCGGCCGCCGTGCGTCGTGACCTCGAAGGAGCCGGACTCCGTGCGGCGGGCGTCGACCGAGAGGACGAGCACCTGGCGGCCGAAGCGTTCGGCGATCTCGCGGATCAGGTCGGGGCGTGCGATGGCGGCCGTGTTCACCCCCACCTTGTCCGCGCCCGCCCGGAGCAGCTTGTCCACGTCGTCGGCGCTGCGGACGCCGCCGCCGACGGTGAGCGGGATGAAGACCTGCTCCGCCGTGCGCCGCACCACGTCGTAGGTGGTCTCGCGGTTGCCCGAGGACGCCGTGATGTCCAGGAACGTCAGCTCGTCCGCGCCCTCGGCGTCGTACAGCTTGGCCATCTCGACCGGGTCGCCGGCGTCGCGCAGGTTCTGGAAGTTGACGCCCTTGACGACGCGGCCGTTGTCCACGTCCAGGCAGGGGATCACGCGTACCGCGAGCGTCATGCGGCCGCACCTGCCCGGTACGCCTCGACCTCGACCTCGACGACCAGGCTCGGGTCGACGAAGCCCGACACGATCAGCATCGTGGTGGCGGGTCGTACGTCGTGGAAGAGTTCCTTGTGGGCGCGGCCCACCTCGTCGACGTCGCGGGCGTGGGAGATGTACATCCGGGTGCGCACCACGTCCTGGCGGCCGAGCCCCACGGACTCCAGCGCCTTGATGGCGACGCCGAACGCGGTGACCGCCTGCTGGTAGGGGCCGGAGTCGTCGATGCGGCCGTTGACCGTCGACGTGCAGCCGCCGACCAGGACGAGGCCGCCCGGGAGCTCCACGACGCGCGAGGAGCCGAAGCGCTCGTCGAAGGCGTCGCCGGAGGAGGTCCTGCGGAGCTCGTCGCTCATGCCGCCACCGCCTTGAGCGCCTCTTCCAGCGTGAAGGCCTTCGCGTACAGGGCCTTGCCGACGATCGCGCCCTCGACCCCGAGCGGGACCAGCTCGGAGATCGCGCGCAGGTCGTCCAGGGAGGAGACACCGCCGGAGGCCACGACCGGCTTGTCGGTGGCCGCGCAGACGTTCCTCAGGAGCTCCAGGTTGGGGCCGGTCAGCGTGCCGTCCTTGGCGATGTCGGTGACGACGTACCGCGCGCAGCCCTCGGCGTCCAGGCGGGCCAGGGTCTCGTACAGGTCGCCGCCGTCGCGGGTCCAGCCGCGGCCGCGCAGCGTGGTGCCGCGCACGTCGAGGCCGACCGCGATCTGGTCGCCGTGCTCGGCGATGACCTTGGCGACCCACTCGGGGGTCTCAAGCGCCGCGGTGCCGAGGTTGACGCGGGTGCAGCCGGTGGCGAGGGCGGCCGCCAGGGAGGCGTCGTCACGGATGCCGCCGGACAGCTCGACCTTGATGCCGTCACCCGCGAGGCTCCCGGCGACCTCGGCGATCAGCGCGCGATTGTCACCGGTGCCGAACGCCGCGTCCAGGTCGACCAGGTGGAGCCACTCGGCGCCGGAGCGCTGCCAGGCGAGGGCCGCCTGGAGGGGCGAGCCGTAGGACGTCTCGGAGCCGGACTCGCCGTGGACGAGGCGTACGGCCTGGCCGTCGCGGACGTCGACGGCGGGGAGGAGTTCGAGCGTGGGGGCCATCACAGGGTTCCGATCCAGTTGGTGAGCAGCTGGGCTCCGGCGTCGCCGGACTTCTCGGGGTGGAACTGGGTGGCCCACAGGGCGCCGTTCTCCACCGCGGCCACGAACGGCTCGCCGTGGGTGGCCCAACTGACCCTGGGAGCACGGATCTTGGGGTTGGTCACTTCGAGGCTCCAGTCGCGTACGGCGTAGGAGTGCACGAAGTAGAAACGGGCCTCGGCGTCCAGGCCGGCGAAGAGCTCGCTGTCCTCGGGCGACTTGACGGTGTTCCAGCCCATGTGCGGCACGACCGGCGCGTTCAGCGGCTCGACGACGCCGGGCCACTCGTCGAGGCCCTCGGTCTCGACGCCGTGCTCGATGCCGCGCTCGAAGAGGATCTGCATGCCGACGCAGATGCCCATGACCGGGCGGCCGCCGGAGAGCCTGCGGCCCACGATCCAGTCGCCGCGGGCGTCGCGCAGCCCCTGCATGCAGGCGGAGAAGGCACCGACGCCGGGCACGAGCAGCCCGTCGGCGTTCATCGCCCGGTCGTAGTCGCGGGTGATCTCCACGTCCGCGCCGACGTGGGCCAGGGCCCGCTCGGCGGAGCGGACGTTGCCGAACCCGTAGTCGAAGACGACGACCTTCCTGGCGGGTGCGCTCATGACCAGACGTCCAGTCGCAGGATGCCGGCGGCCAGGCACATCACGGCGCCGAAGGACAGGACCACGATCAGGCTCTTCGGCATCCCCTGCTTGACGAAGGAGATGATTCCGCCGATCAGGAAGAGGCCGAGCACGATCAGGATGGTGTTGAGACCGGTCATGCGTTACAGAGCACCCTTGGTGGAAGGAAGGATTCCGGCAGCGCGCGGGTCACGCTCGGAGGCATAGCGCAGAGCCCGGGCGAGCGCCTTGAACTGGCACTCCACGATGTGGTGCGCGTTGCGTCCGTACGGTACGTGAATGTGCAGCGCGACCTGCGCCTGGGCCACGAAGGACTCGAAGATGTGCCGGGTCATGGTGGTGTCGTACTCACCGATCATCGGCGCCATGTTCTCGGGCTCGGTGTGCACGAGGTAGGGGCGGCCCGACAGGTCGACGGTCACCTGGGCGAGCGACTCGTCGAGCGGCACGGTGCAGTTGCCGAACCGGTAGATGCCGACCTTGTCGCCAAGGGCCTGCTTGAAGGCGGCGCCGAGCGCGAGCGCGGTGTCCTCGATGGTGTGGTGGGTGTCGATGTGCAGGTCGCCGTCGGTCTTGACCGTGAGGTCGAACAGGCCGTGGCGGCCGAGCTGGTCGAGCATGTGGTCGTAGAAGCCGACCCCGGTCGCCACATCGACCTTTCCGCTGCCGTCGAGGTCGATCTCGACGAGGACGGACGTCTCCTTGGTGGTGCGTTCCACCCTGCCAACGCGGCTCATGCGCTCTGCTCCTTCTTGAGTTGACGGACCGCGTCGAGGAACGCGTCGTTCTCGGCCGGGGTGCCCGCGGTGACCCGCAGCCATCCCGGCACTCCGTTGTCCCGGACCAGGACACCCCGGTCGAGGATCCGCTGCCACGCGGTGTGGCTGTCGTCGAAGCGGCCGAACTGGACGAAGTTGGCGTCCGACTCGGTCACCTCGTAGCCGATCGCGCGCAGCTCGGTGACGAGCCGGTCCCGCTCGGCCTTCAGCTGCTCGACGTAGCCGAGCAGCGTGTCCGTGTGCTCCAGGGCCGCGAGCGCGGTCGCCTGGGTGACCGCCGACAGGTGGTACGGCAGCCGCACGAGCTGCACGGCGTCGACCACCGCGGGGTGCGCGGCGAGGTAGCCGAGGCGCAGCCCGGCGGCGCCGAACGCCTTGGACATGGTCCGCGAGACCACCAGGTTCGGGCGGCCCTCGATGAGCGGGAGCAGCGAGTCGCGGTGGCTGAACTCCACGTACGCCTCGTCCACGATCACCATCGACGGCTTCGCCGCCTGGGCCGTCTCGTACAGCGCGAGGACCGTCTCGGCGGCGACCGCGGTGCCGGTCGGGTTGTTGGGCGAGGTGATGAAGACGACGTCCGGGGTGTGCTCGGCGATGGCCTGCTCGGCCGCGGCGAGGTCGATGGTGAAGTCCTCGTTGCGCGGTCCCGAGATCCAGCCGGTGCCGGTGCCCCGGGCGATCAGGGCGTGCATCGAGTACGAGGGCTCGAAACCGATCGCGGTGCGGCCGGGGCCGCCGAAGGTCTGGAGCAGCTGCTGGATGACCTCGTTGGAGCCGTTGGCCGCCCACACGTTCCCGGTGGCGACCGGGTGCTTGCCGGTGCGGGTGAGGTAGCGCGCCAGTTCGGTGCGCAGCTCCACCGCGTCGCGGTCCGGGTAGCGGTTGAGGCCCCGGGCCGCCTCGGCGACCCGCTCCGCGATCCGCGCGACGAGCGGCTCGGGCAGCGGGTACGGGTTCTCGTTGGTGTTCAGCTGGACGGGGGTGTCCAACTGGGGCGCGCCGTATGGGGACTTGCCGCGCAGCTCGTCGCGTACGGGGAGGTCGTCGATGCCAGTCACGCGGTCGGCGTTCGTCACGCGGTCGGCGTTCGCCATGCGGTCGGCCTTCGTCGTGCGGTCGGTGTCGGTCATGCGCTCGGCACCTTCCATCCGAAGCGGGCCTTCAGGGCCGCGCCGTGCGCGGGCAGGTCCTCGGCCTCGGCGAGGGTCACCACGTGGTGGGTGACCTCGGCGAGCGCGTCGCGGGTGTAGTCGACGATGTGGATGCCGCGCAGGAAGGACTGCACGGACAGGCCCGAGGAGTGGCAGGCGCAGCCGCCGGTGGGCAGCACGTGGTTGGAGCCCGCGCAGTAGTCGCCGAGCGAGACCGGGGCCCAGGGTCCGACGAAGATCGCGCCGGCGTTGGTGACCCGGTCGGCCACGGCGGCGGCGTCGGCGGTCTGGATCTCCAGGTGCTCGGCGCCGTACGCGTCGACGACCTTGAGGCCGTCCTCCAGGGAGTCGACGAGGACGATCGCGGACTGGCGCCCGGCGAGGGCGGGCTTGACCCGGTCCTCGATGTGCTTGGTCGCGGCGACCTGCGGCTCCAGCTCCTTCTCGACGGCTTCGGCGAGCGCGAGGGAGTCGGTGACCAGGACGGCGGCCGCCAGCGGGTCGTGCTCCGCCTGGCTGATCAGGTCGGCGGCGACGTGCACCGGGTCGGCGGTGTCGTCGGCGAGGACGGCGATCTCGGTCGGTCCGGCCTCGGTGTCGATGCCGATGCGTCCGGTGAAGTACCGCTTGGCGGCAGCGACCCAGATGTTGCCGGGGCCCGTGACCATGTTGGCCGGGGCGCACCCGTCCGGACCCTCGGTGCCGTACGCGAACATCGCGACGGCCTGGGCGCCGCCCACCGCGTACACCTCGTCGACGCCGAGCAGCGCACAGGCCGCCAGAATCGTGGGGTGCGGCAAGCCGTCGAAGTCGGCCTGCGGCGGGGAGGCGAGCGCGATCGAGCCGACCCCGGCCTCCTGGGCCGGGACCACATTCATGATCACGGAGGACGGGTAGACCGAGCGGCCGCCCGGCGCGTACAGGCCCACGCGCTCGACCGGCACCCACTTCTCGGTCACGGAACCACCGGGCACCACCTGGGTGGTGTGGGGAGCGCGGCGCTGCTCCCCGTGGACGATCCTGGCGCGCCGGATGGACTCCTCCAGGGCGGCCCTGACCCGCGGGTCGAGCTCGGCGAGGGCTTCCTTGAGCGCCTCGGCCGGCACTCGCACCCGATCGAGGCGCACACCGTCGAACTTCTCCGCGTACTCGATCAGCGCCGCCGTGCCACGATGGTGCACGTCCTCGCAGATGGGCCGCACCTTGTCCAGGGCGGCTTCCACGTCGAACTCGGCACGGGGCAGCAGGTCGCGCAGGGCGCCACCCTCGGGGAGGGTGGTGCCGCGCAGATCGATTCGGGAGATCACGTATTCAATTCTCTCAGACCGCTCCAGTGGACTGGACGCCTGTATCAGTGGCTGATACGCGCCACGGGCGTCACCCGCTGTCACCCCCGGCCACTAGCGTTCCTCCTGTCAGGGTGGACGGCGAGGGGGACGGCATTGACCGAAGCGCCCGATCTCGGGGAGGCACCGGACTGGCTCAGCCCGGCGGAGCTGGGCATGTGGCAGGCCTTCCGCAACGGCAGTACGTACGATCTGCGCACCCGCAACCCGGTCCGTGACGACCCGTTCGCGGTACGCCCCTGGGGTCCCGGGCGCAGTGTGCGGGCCAGGGTCGTGGCGCTGCTCCTGCTGAGCGGGCCGCCCGCGCTGCCGGGCCGGGTCGCCGCGCTCAAGCTCACCGGGGTGCAGATCACCGGCACGCTCAATCTGTCGGGCGGCAGGATCACCCCGTACGTGGAGCTGAACAACTGCCGGTTCGAGAACGAACTCCTGCTGCCCGAGGCCCACTTCACCACCGTACGCATGGTGAGCTGCGCGCTTCCCCGGGTCGAGGCGGCCCGGCTGACCACCGAGGGCGACCTTCATCTGGCGCGCTGCCGGATCGCGGGCGGCATCCGCCTGACCGACGCGCACATCGGCACCGACCTGCTGCTCAGCCAGGCCGTGGTGCACGCCGACCGCAACGGCCGCTCGATCGCGGCGGACGGGCTCCTGGTCGCCCAGGACCTCCAGGCCGACCTCATCGAGTCGTACGGCGAGGTGAGTCTGCGCGCCGCGAAGGTCGGGGTGACGCTGAGCCTGCGCGGCAGCAGGCTGATCAACCCGGACGGCGGGCGGGCGCTCAACGCGCCCCAGTTGACCGTCGAGCGCACCCTGTACCTGACCTCCGCGGCCGTCTATCCCAGCGGCAACGAGGCGGGCACCACCCCGCCGTACGGGACGCCCTACGGCTCGTCGTACGGAACGAACTACACCAACACGCCGGTGCGGGGCACCCTTATTCAGCCGTTCGAATGCCGGGGCGGGCTCCGCCTGGACGACGGGCGGTTCGGGGACGCCGTGGACCTGGCGCAGTCCCGCATCGTGCTGAGCGACGCGCAGGAACTGTCGCTGCGCCGCATCCAGACTCCGGAGCTGCGCTTCACCGGGCAGCGCGCCGAGCGCGGCAAGGTGGTGCTCTCCGGGGCGCGGGTCGTCAACCTGGTCGACATGGCGGACAGCTGGCCGGGGCCCGGCCACCTCACCATGAACGGCTTCGCCTACGAGAACCTCATCCCGATCGGCACGTTCACGCTGGCCCAGCGCCTGGAGTGGGTGACCGCGGCGACGCCGGAGTACGGGCCCGAGCCCTATGAGCGGCTCGCGGGCGTGCTGCGGGGCAGCGGCGAGGACGCGGACGCCCGCGAGGTGCTGCTCGCCAAGCAGCGCAGGCGCCGCGAGACGCTGCCGCTGGCCGGGAAGGCATGGGGCGTGCTCCAGGACCTGACGGTGGCGTACGGCTACCGGCCGGGCCGGGCCGCGCTGTGGATGGCGGTCCTGTGGGCGGCCGGCACCCTCGCCTTCTCGCACTACGACCCCCGGCCGATCAAGGCCGACGAACACCCCGACTGGAACGCGGCGCTCTACGCCCTGGATCTGCTCATCCCGGTGGTCAACCTGGGCCAGGACGGCTACTGGCGGCTCTCCGGGGCCTGGCAGTGGGCGGCCACCCTGCTGATCCTGCTTGGCTGGATTCTGGCGACGACCGTGGCGGCGGGCGCCTCGCGGCTGCTGCGGCGCAGGTGAGCCCGGAGCCGTGCGGGAGCTGGGGCGGACGAGGGCGACCAGTCCCCGTCCGCGGCGTTTTCGCGGGCTGTGCCCGAGGTCTTCACCCGTTCCCCGTGGGGCGCGAGGTGGCTGAATTTGCCGGGCCTTGACCCCGCGTCGTACAACCCTCACCACCGATACGAAAGCTTCACAGTGGCCCCCTGGCGCCACCCCCACCTGCGGATTTCAATGGTCCACACCATGACTTTCGTATCCGCGCTGATCCGCACCGCACGGCGGGCCAGGCACGTGACCAAGCTTTCGGCTCCCTTCGAGCCGGGGCGGCCCCACGGCCTTCCCGCGGCCGGGCTCTTCGACGGCCAGGATGTGCTGCTCGACGCACCTGACGCCCGGCTCGCCCCCGCACTGGTCTCCGCCGCGCTCGGTGGGTACGAGGCGGCGGCGAAGCTCCTCGCCACCACCCGGGAGCTGGCCGAGTGGGAGAACCGCGACCGCTACACGGTGCGGCTCGCGGCGTTCGCGGTGAACAGACCGGAGTGGCTCGCCGACTGGCTGGCCGCCGCGCCCCGCGACCCGGACGCGCTGCTCGTGAAGGCGGAGCTGGCGATCGTCGAGGCGTGGGGCTCGCCCGCGCGCGCCGAGCGGCTGCGCGACATCGCGCCCCTGATCCTCTCGGCGGCCGACGGCGACCCCGCCGACCCGGTGCCGTGGCGGATCGCCCTCGACCACGCCCGCGGCACCCATGCCTCGCACACGGTCTTCGAGGAGTTGTGGGGCGAGGCCATACGGCGTTCCTCGCACCACTACGGCTGTCATGTGGCGGCGCTCCAGTACCTCTCGGCCCAGTGGTACGGCTCGCACCGCGAGTGCTTCGACTTCGCCGAGCGGGCCGCCGAGGACTCGCTGCCGGGCTCCCTGATCCGCGCGCTGCCGGCCCGGGCCGCCTTCGCGTACATGGTGGGGGGCGGCGGGCACAGCGTTCCGTACGAGCGGATCGACGCGGCGGCCGACCTCGGCATCGAGCTGTCCGCCGCCTACGAGCCGGGCGACCCGTGGCCGGCCGAGGTGCGCAATCTGCTCGCCTACGTCCTCGTCGTCCGCAGGCGCTGGCCGGAGACGCTGGAGGAATTCCGGCGTATCGGGCCGTATGCGACGTCTTTCCCCTGGCTGCATCTGGCCGCGGATCCGCTGGGCCAGTTCCTGGAACTGCGCGAGTTCGTGCGCTGTGAGGTCGCCGCGGGCATGCCATGGGGGCGGGAGCGGCAGAAGCCCGGACGCGCCCGGTCCGACGGCCATTACGCTTGAGCGTTGTGACCACCGCACGCCTCCCCCTCTTCCCGCTCAACTCGGTCCTGTTCCCCGGGCTCGTCCTGCCGCTGAACATCTTCGAGGAGCGCTATCGCGCCATGATGCGCGATCTGCTGAAGACCGGCACCGACGCATCCGGCCTCCCCGGGCCCGAGGGCGCGGCCGGCGACGAGCCGCGCCGCTTCGCCGTCGTGGCGATCCGGGACGGGCGGGAGGTCGCCCCGACCGCCCCCGGGCTTCCCGACCAGACCGCCCAGGCCGACAAGGGCCCCGCGGCCGGCTTCGGCGCCGACCCGATCCAGGCCTTCCACCGGGTGGGCTGCATCGCGGACGCGGCCACCATCCGGGAGCGCTCCGACGGCAGCTTCGAGGTGCTGGCCACCGGCACGACCCGCATCCGCATCCTGTCGGTCGACGCGAGCGGGCCGTATCTGACGGCCGAGTACGAGGAGGTGCCCGAGGAGCCGGGCGAGGAGGCGGGCGCGCTCGCCGAGGGCGTCCTGCGGGCGTTCCGCTCGTACCAGAAGCGGCTCGCGGGCGCCCGTGAGCGCTCGCTCGCCGGCACTGCCGACCTGCCCGACGAGCCGTCGGTGGTGTCCTTCCTGGTCGCCGCGGCCGCGGTGCTCGACGTCCCGGCCAAGCAGCGCCTGCTCCAGGCGCCCGACACCGCGACCCGGCTGCGCGAGGAACTCCAGCTGCTGCGCGCGGAGACCGCGGTCATCCGCCATCTGCCCTCGCTGCCCGCGGTGGACCTGACGCGCACCCCGACCAGCCCCAACTGACCGAGCGCCAACTGACCCAGGGGAGGGCCGCCTTGGCCAAGAAGAAGCAGCAGAGCGCGGGCACCCCGGCGACGGTGGCCCTGACGGCCGCGGGCACCGCGTTCACCGTGCACGCCTATGAGCACGACCCGGCTTCCGCCTCGTACGGCGAGGAGGCGGCGCAGGCGCTCGGGGTGAGCGCGGAGCGGGTGTTCAAGACGCTGGTCGCCGACGTGGACGGCGAGCTGACGGTGGCGGTGGTCCCGGTCGCGGGCTCGCTCGATCTCAAGGCGCTCGCCTCGGCGGTCGGCGGCAAGCGGGCCGCGATGGCCGACCCTGCGGCCGCCGAGCGCACCACGGGTTACGTACGCGGCGGCATCTCGCCGCTCGGCCAGCGCAAGAAGCTCCGTACGGTCCTGGACGACTCGGCCTCCGCGCACGCCACGATCTGTGTCTCGGCGGGCCGGCGCGGCCTGGAGGTCGAGCTGTCCCCCGCGGACCTTGCGGCCCTCACGGGGGCGCTGCTCGCGCCGATCGGGCGCGGGTAGGGGATTTCGACAGGGGGCTGGCAAGGGGCTCTCGGGGGCTGCCCGGCCGGCCGCGTGCAGCGCTTCAGCGGGCCGGCCGCGTGCAGGGGCTCTCAGAGTCCTGAGGAGCCCGGGCCCTGCGGGTCCGCGTCCAGCGGGGGGACCTGCCATGCCGGTTCGGGGTCGCGGGGCGCGAACAGGGCCGTGAGGCCCAGATGGACGGCCATCGCGGCGATCGGCCAGGCGAGCAGCGCGCCCTTGGCGTCGAGCTTGAGCGGGGCGTCGAAGGTGACGCCCTTGCCGGCCGCCTTCGCCGCGGCCACCACGTCCTGGTTGGGCCCGAGCCAGATGCCCAGGCGCCAGGCCAGGACGGAGCCGAGCAGGCTGCCGACGGCGAGCCCGGCGACCAGGGCGATCCCGCCCGTGCGGCGGAACAGGAAGACCGCGGCGGCGCTCAGCGCGCCAAGTCCGAGCGCGATCAGGATGAACGTTCCGTCTCCGCCGATCGCCTCCTCCCCCTCGGTATCCTTGAGGAAGACGGCCTTGTCGTCGGCGATGAGCGGCACCCTCGGCGCGAGCCACAGCCACAGCAGCCCGAGCGCCACCCCGGCCACCGTCACCGCGACGGCGACGATCACCGCGTCCCGCACGTCCTTCTTCATGGTGGGCGCCTCCTCGACGGTTCCGAGGTGGGCTCCCCCGGCGGGCGTCTGCCACGGGTCGTCGCCCGGGGGCTGCTGATGGGGCGGTGTCAGAGGTGCGGTCACCCTGACATCGTGCCAGGCGTGTCTGTGCGCCGCCTCACCGGACCGCTGCCCGGCGGTAGGCCCACGCCGCCACGGCGAGCGAGACGACGCCGACGGCTGCGCACACCCCGAGGTCGAGCCCGACCAGACCCCAGTCGGGGTGGGCGTCGAAGCTGTGCGCGAAGGCCTCCACGCCGTAGGTGGAGGGCAGCAGGTCACGGGCGTACGCGATGGGCCCAGGCAGCCGGCCGGCCGGCAGGACGCCGAGCAGCAGCGCCGCCGACATGCCCAACTGGCCGAAGAGCGTGGCGAGTTCCTGGCGGGGCGCGAGAAGCCCGAGGGCCGCGCCGAGTCCGGAGAGAGCGGCTCCGGCGAGCGGGATCACCGCGGCCAGGATCCACAGGTGCCCCATCGGGAGGCCGAACAGGAGGCAGCCGAAAACGGCGGTGACGGCGGTGCCGGGCACGGTGAAGGAGGCGTACGCGGCGGCGGTGCCGAGGACCACGGAGGCGGGCGGCACGGGCAGCGTCGCGTAGTGGTCGAGGCCGCCGTCGGCGCGCAGCCGGCCGAAGTACTGGGCGAGCAGGTTGAGCGCGACGAAGGCGACGACGAGCACGCTCGATCCGGCGACCACCGCGCGGGCCTCGCTGCCACCGTCCACGACACCCCGCATGAGGATCATGATGCCGACGGACTGGAAGGTGGCGACGAACAGGAGCGGGATGCGGGAGACCCGGGCCCGTGAGAGCTGGGCGCGGTAGACGGCGGCGAGCGCCGGGAAGAGCCGGGCGCGGGGCGCGAGCGGGGCGGCGTCGACGGACTCGGGGCGCTCGGCGGTACCGCTGGCCGGGGCGCGGCCGCCGACCGTCTCGACGGTGCTCTCCAGAGGAATGGCGCTCACGCCTTCACCAGCCCTTCCGTGCGGCCGCCGAGGGCGAGGTAGACGTCTTCCAGGCTCGGCGTGGCCAGGGTGAAGTCGTCGAGGGCGGCGAAGGCGGGGCCGCCGGTGACGGTGGCGACGGCGGCGCGGGCCCGCTCGGGAGTGAGCCGCAGCGTCCAGCGCCGGCCGGACTCCTGGGCGGATGCGCGCAGCGCCGCGACCTCGGGGACCTCGACGGGGGCGCGGTCGCGCCACACCAGCTCGACCCGCACCTCGTCGGCGACGCGGGCCTTGAGCCCGGCCGGGGTGTCGCAGGCGATGACCTTGCCGCGTTCGATGACGGCGACCCGGTCGAGCACGGTCTCCGCCTCGATGACGTTGTGGGTGACGAGGACGACGGTGGCGCCGCGTTCGGCCCGGCGCCGGTCGACGGCCGCCCACACGGCGCGCCGGGCCACCGGGTCCATGCCGGTGGTGGGCTCGTCGAGGACGAGGACGGGGCGCTCGCCGACGAGGGCGGCGGCGAAACAGGCCAGGCGCCGCTGGCCGCCGGAGAGCTTCTTGAGCGGGCGTCCGGCGATCTCGTCGAGGCCCAGCTCGGCGAGGACGGCGTCGCGTTCGGCGCGGGCCTCGCGCAGGGTGAGCCCGCGCAGCCGGCCGGTGGTCTCGGCGGCGAGCGCGACGGTCAGCTCGTCCAGGGCGGTGGACTCCTGGCCGAGGTAGGCGATGAGGCGGGCCGCGCGTTCGGGGTGGCGGACCAGGTCGTGGCCGAGCACGTCGACCGAGCCGGCGTCGGGCCGCATCAATCCGGTCAGCTGGCGTACGAGGGTGGATTTTCCGGCGCCGTTGGGGCCGAGCAGGCCGAAGATCTCGCCGCGCCGCACATCCAGGCTGATCCCGTCGGTGGCCCGGACCTCGGGCGTACCGGGCGCACCTCGGCCGCCCCGGGCCGCGGGGTACGTCTTGACCAGGCCCCGCACCGTGCAAACGGTGCCGGCCCGTGCCGCTGCTGTGCCGGTACTCACGGAGAACGAGCCTAAGGGGTCCAGGGACCGGCCCTGCCCCGGGGGCGGCCCCGAACCGCCCCGGTGGTGCGGGCTACTCGCCGGCGGGCTGGCGCTCGGCGGCCGCCCGTACGTCGATCTCGCGCCAGAACCCGGCCCGGATCGCGTACCGGTCGTGCTCGTCGATCTGGTCGTCCTTGTGCGCGAGGAGGCCGAACCGGGCGGCGTAGCGCAGGAGTTCACCGTCGATGCGGTGCGGGATGCGCGGGTACATGGTGGACAGCTTCTGCACGTGGGTGGGCTCGGGGAGCCGTTCCATCCAGCGGCGCGCGAAGACCTGGCCCACTTCGTAGGGGTCGCCGCCGACGGTGGTGATGTCCTCTTCGCGGTCGGCCCAGCGCTGCTCGGCGCTGGTGAGCTGGGCGAGCGTGGGCAGGGAGGCCGTCTCGGGGGATTCGCCGAGTGCGGAGCCGGGCCGCTCCACCCAGCCCTTGTCGGAGGACCAGCGCAGGGTAGCGGAGGCGGGCGCGGGGGCTGCGGGGGCGCTGCCGGGGCCGCGCAGCGAAGCCAGGTCCTTCGGCGTCGGTACGCCCTTGGCGCCGCCCGGGGTGGGCACCGCGGCGCCGTTCTCGCCGGGCGCGTCGGCGGGCGTCGCCACCCCGTTGCGCCCGGCGGCGGCCTGGGCTTCGGCGGCCCGCTCGGCGGAGGCGGCGAGCGCCGATTCGGGCAGCGGGGCGGAGAGGATCGCGGCGATCTCGGGGCGGGGAGCGGGGGCGGGGGCGCAGATGCCGGTGAGGTCCCTGGCGCGGACCGCGCGAGTGATCCAGGCACGGTCGAGGACCCGGCGCTCATCGGCCTCGGCGACGAGGTCCTCGGACTGGTTGTAGTCGCCGTCGGCGGCCTGCACGGCCCACAGGTGTACGGCGACGCCGTGTTCCTTGGCGGACATCAGGCCCGGCAGCAGATCGCCGTCGCCGGTCACCAGGACCACGTCGGAGCAGGCGCGGTTGCGGGCGAGTTCGGTCAGCTCGGCGTGCATCGCCGCGTCCACGCCCTTCTGCGCCCAGCGGCCGTCGCTGCGGGTCAGGGCGCCGAGGCGGACCGTCACCCTGGGCATCACGCGCAGCCGACGGTGCTCGGGCTGCGGGACCCGGTCGGGGGCGCCGTCGAACCAGTAGATACGCAGGAGCGGTTGCTGGGTATCGGCCTCGGCGCGCTCGCGCAGCCCCTGGATCAGGGCGGCGTGGTCGACGGTGATGCGGGAACGGGCCGGTTCTCCGGCGAGCAGACTCGCGGCGGCACCGAGCAGGTAGCCGGCGTCCACCAGGACGACGCAGCGGTCCATGCGTTCCACCCTCTTTCGGGAACGGAAAAGCCGAAGAAAAAGAATTCTGGAGCGGGGTGCGGGGGATCAGCGAACGAACTTCGGGTTTCCTTCGAGTCTGCCCGACCGTGCGGGGGTTGAGCACCGGAACTCGATCATCGGCGTGGCGGATTGGAGCGTCACCCCTCCGTCACGCACGGTAATGATCCGAAATGCGACCTTTGTCCTTTTGTGTGAGTCTGGCAGCGGCCCTGGCCCCGAGTCCCCCACAGGAGGCAGCACCATGGCCAAGAACAAGAACCGCAAGTCGGGCAGTCAGCAGGACCGCTCCACCGCCGCCGAGCGCGGTCACGAGGAGTCCAAGTCCACTGCCTTCGAATCGCAGGCCATGCCGCAGTCGCAGGGCCAGGGCAGCCCGGCGGATGTTGCCCGTAAGCACCAGCGGCGCTTCGGTCACAACTGACCTGTCCGCGTACGGGAAGGGGACGCGCCCCGAGGGGTGCGTCCCATTCTCGTGCATGCGGAGCTGCCTGCGGTGCGCCGGGGCTCAGCCGGCCAGACAGGACGGGCCGAGCAGCACCTTCAGGTCACCGAAGAGGGCCGGATCGGCCTGGACCCGGTGCCGGTCGAGCCGGAGCACGGTCGTCGAGCGCGGGCCCTGGAGCTTGATCCGCACCTCGGTGTTGCCCCGGTGGTGGCCCAGGATCTCGCCGAGCCTGCTGACCATCGGCGGGGTGACCTTGACGGTCGGGATGGTCAGGACGACCGGGGCGTTGGTGCCCGCCGACGAGAGGTCGGGGACCATCAGCTCCATCGCGACCAGCCGCGGGATGTCCTCGCGCTTGTCGAGGCGGCCCTTGACGAACACCACGGCGTCCTCGACCAGCTGCGTCGACACCAGTTGGTAGGTGGCCGGGAAGAACATGCACTCGATGGAGCCGGCCAGGTCCTCGACGGTGGCGATCGCCCAGGCGTTGCCCTGCTTGGTCATCTTGCGCTGGAGGCCCGAGATGATGCCGCCGATGGTGACGATCGAGCCGTCCGAATAGTCACCGCCGGTCAGCTGGCCGATGCCCGCGTCGGCCTTGTCGGACAGGACGTGCTCCAGGCCGAAGAGCGGGTGGTCGGAGACGTACAGGCCGAGCATCTCGCGCTCCTGGGCCAGCAGGTACGACTTCTCCCACTCCACGTCGCCGAACTCGACGTCGAGCCCGAAGCCCGGCTCGGCGTTGTCCTCGTCCATGCCGCCGAAGAGGTCGAACTGTCCCTCGGCCTCCTTGCGCTTGACCTGCACCACATTGTCGATCATGGGCTCGAACTGTGCGGTGAGGCCCTTGCGGGTGTGGCCCATGGTGTCGAAGGCGCCCGCTTTGATGAGCGATTCCGTGGTGCGCTTGTTGCAGGCGACCACCTCGACCTTGTCGAGGTAGTCGGGGAAGGAGCTGAACTTCCCCTTGGTCTTGCGCGACCGGATGATCGACTCCACCACGTTGGTGCCGACGTTGCGGACCGCTTCGAGGCCGAAGAGGATCACGTCGTCACCCTGGGCGGCGAAGTTGTGCACCGACTCGTTGACGTTGGGCGGCAGCACCTTGATGCCCATGCGCCGGCACTCGTTGAGGTAGACGGCCGACTTGTCCTTGTCGTCCTTGACCGAGGTGAGCAGCGCCGCCATGTACTCGGCCGGGTAGTTGGCCTTGAGGTAGGCGGTCCAGTAGGTGACCAGGCCGTACGCCGAGGAGTGCGCCTTGTTGAACGCGTATCCGGCGAACGGGACCAGCACGTCCCACAGGGCCTGGATCGCCGCGTCCGAGTAGCCCTTCTTCTTGGCGCCGCCCTGGAAAAGGACGAAGTTCTTCGCCAGCTCCTCGGGCTTCTTCTTGCCCATCACACGGCGCAGGATGTCGGCCTCGCCCAGCGAGTAGCCGGCGATGATCTGGGCGGCCTTCTGGACCTGCTCCTGGTAGACGATGAGGCCGTAGGTGAGGCCCAGGGTCTCCTTGAGCGGCTCCTCCAGCTCCGGGTGGATCGGGGTGATCTCCTGGCGGCCGTTCTTGCGCTCGGCGTAGTTCGTGTGCGAGTTCATGCCCATCGGGCCCGGCCGGTACAGGGCCGAGACGGCGGAAATGTCCTCGAAGTTGTCGGGCTGCATCTGGCGCAGCAGCGAGCGCATGGGGCCGCCGTCGAACTGGAAGACGCCGAGGGTGTCACCGCGGCAGAGCAGTTCGAAGGTCTTGGGGTCGTCGAGCGGGAGCGAGAGCATCTCCAGGTCGACGCCCTTGTTGGCCTTCACCATCTTGACGGCGTCGTCCATGATGGTCAGGTTGCGCAGGCCCAGGAAGTCCATCTTCAGCAGGCCGAGCGACTCGCACTGCGGGTAGTCCCACTGGGTGATGGTCACGCCGTCGGTGTGCCGGACCCAGATCGGCGCGTGGTCGACGATCGGCTCGCTGGACATGATGACGCCGGCCGCGTGCACGCCCATCTGCCGGACCAGGCCCTCTACGCCCTTGGCGGTGTCGATGACCTTCTTGACGTCGGGCTCGTTCTCGTACATCCCCCGGATCTCGCCGGCCTCGCTGTAGCGCGGGTGCTTGGGGTCGGTGATGCCGGAGAGGTCGATGCCCTTGCCGAGGACGTCGGCGGGCATCGCCTTGGTGAGGCGGTCGCCCATCGCGTACGGGTAGCCGAGGACGCGCGCGGAGTCCTTGATGGCGTTCTTCGCCTTGATCTTTCCGTAGGTGCCGATCATGGCGACCTTGTCGGAGCCGTACTTCTCCGTCACATACCGGATCACCTCGACGCGCCTGCGCTCGTCGAAGTCGATGTCGACATCGGGCATGGAGACACGCTCGGGGTTGAGGAACCGCTCGAAGATCAGGCCGTGCGTGATCGGGTCGAGGTCGGTGATGCCCATCGCGTACGCGACGATCGAACCGGCCGCCGAACCACGGCCGGGGCCCACCGCGATGCCGTTGTTCTTGGCCCACATGATGAAGTCGGCGACGACCAGGAAGTATCCCGGGAACCCCATCTGGATGATGATGTCCATCTCGTACTCCGCCTGCTTCTGGCGGTCTTCGGGGACACCTCCCGGATAGCGGCGCTCCATGCCGACCCGGACTTCCTCCTGGAACCAGGTGACCTCGGTGTAGCCGTCCGGGATCTCGAACTTCGGCATGAGGTTCTTCGCCTCGAACATGCCGCTCGTGTCGATCTGCTCGGCGACGAGCAGGGTGTTGGCGCACCCCTGCTGCCAGGCGTCCGAGGAGTCGATGGCGTACATCTCGTCGGTGGACTTGAGGTAGTAGCCCGTGCCGTCGAAGCGGAAGCGGTCCGGGTCCGAGAGGTTCTTGCCGGTCTGGATGCACAGCAGCGCGTCGTGCGCGGTCGCCTCGTGGGCGTAGGTGTAGTGCGAGTCGTTGGTGACCAGCGGCGGGATGCCGAGCTTCTTGCCGATCTCCAACAGACCGTCGCGGACCCGGCGTTCGATCTCGATGCCGTGGTCCATCAACTCCAGGAAGTACCGGCCCTCGCCGAAGATGTCCTTGTAGTCGGAGGCCGCCTTCACCGCCTCGTCGAACTGGCCGAGCCTGAGCCGCGTCTGGACCTCGCCCGAGGGGCAGCCGGTGGAGGCGATGAGCCCCTCCGACCACTGCGCGATCGTCTCCTTGTCCATCCGGGGCCACTTCTGCAGCCAGCCCTCGGCGTAGGCGTCGGAGGAGAGACGGAAGAGATTGTGCAGACCGGTCTTGTTCGCCGCCCAGATCGTTTTATGCGTGTATCCACCCGAACCGGACACGTCGTCGCGCTTCTGGTGCGGCTGGCCCCACTGGATCTTGCGCTTGTTGCGCCGCGACTCGGGGGCGACGTACGCCTCGATGCCGATGATCGGGGTGACGCCCGCCTTCTTCGCCGAATGGAAGAAGTCGTAGGCGCCGTGCAGGTTGCCGTGGTCGGACATGGCGATGTGCGTCATGCCCATCTCGTTGCAGGCCTCGAACATGTCCTTGAGCCGCGCGGCACCGTCCAGCAGCGAGTACTGGGTGTGGACGTGAAGGTGCGTGAACGGTGTCTTGGACGTGCCAGTCACGGGTGGGGCCTCCAGCGGCAAGGGGGGTTGGCGAAGCGGGTGGGACAGCCTCGGAGTCTACGTCGCCGGACCGACAACCGAGGAGGAACCGGCGCGCGAGACCGCTCGGCGACGGGCGGTGACGGAGCGCGCGGCGTGCGGGCACTTGGCGGTACGGTCGCGCGTTGGAAGGGGCAGCACACCCCGTTCCGCACGTGATCCAGGCAGTACGCACCAGGAGGCACCCAGCGATGTCGGCCCCGCAGCCCAGCGCGCAGACCCGCGGCGAAGAGATACTCGCCGTTTTCGAGACCGCGTTCGGCCGGCTCCTGGCCGCCGACCCGGCCGCCTTCCGGGTCAAGTTCCGCAAGATGGCCGGCTCCGCGTTCGCCTTCTACCGGGGCACCGCCTGCCTGTTCTACTCCGACCTGGAGAAGGAGCGGCACGGCGGCCCCTACCTGGACGAGCGCACCGGCCGGGTCTGGATCCACGGCGATCTGCACGCCGAGAACTTCGGCACGTACATGGACGCCAACGGCCGGCTGATCTTCAACGTCAACGACTTCGACGAGGCGTACGTGGGCCCCTTCACCTGGGACCTGAAGCGGCTCGCGGCCTCGCTGGCGCTGATCGGCTACACCAAGGCGCTCGGCGACGAGCAGATCACCTCCCTGGTGCGCGTCTGCGCCGCCGCCTACCGCGACCGCATCCACGCGCTCGCCTCGGGCGCCAAGGAGGACGAGGTCCCGCCCTTCACCCTGGACACGGCGGAGGGCCCGCTGCTCGGCGCGCTGCGCGACGCCCGCGCACGGACCCGGTTCGCGCTGCTCGACTCGATGACCGAGATCCGGGAGTACGAGCGCCGGTTCACCGAGGACGACGGCTCGATCGAGCTGGACGCGGCGACCCGGTACAAGGTGCTCGCGGCCTTCGACGGCTATCTGGAGACGCTGCCCGAGGAGAGCCTGGTGCGCCCGGACTCCTACCGCGTCAAGGACGTCGTGGGGCGGCGCGGCATCGGGATCGGCTCGGCCGGTCTTCCCTCGTACAACATCCTGCTCGAAGGGCACAGCGACGCCCTGGAGAACGATGTGGTGATCTACATCAAGCAGGCGCAGACCCCGGCCGTCTCGCGGCACATCACGGACCCGGCGGTGCGCGGCTACTTCCAGCACGAGGGGCACCGCACGGTGATCTCGCAGCGGGCGTTGCAGGCCGCGGCCGATCCCTGGCTCGGCTGGACCGAGCTGGACGGTGCGGGCCAGCTGGTCGCCGAGGTCTCGCCGTACGCGGTGGACCTCGACTGGTCGGACATCGACGACCCGGACGAGATCGCGGCGGTCGTCGCCGACCTCGGCCGGGCCACCGCCACCATGCACGCGGCGGCGGACGACGAGAGCGGCCACTCCGAGCTGGTGCCCTTCTCCACGGAGCGCGCCATCGACGCGGCGATCGCCGCCGACGAGGACGGCTTCGCTGAGCTGCTCGTCGAGTTCGCGCACTCCTACGGGGCGCGGGCCCGTGCGGATCACCAGATCTTCGTCGACCTGTTCCGCAACGGCCGCATCCCGGGGCTGTGACCCGGGAGCCGTGACCCGGGGCACGGCAGGCGAGTTCGGGGACCCGGCGGCCGGTCGCGACGGCCGTATCCCGCCGGGCCCGCCGGTCTCACCGAACTCTTAGGGGCGGCATACAGCAGGGCATGGCACACTCACCCGCGATGGACATATCCGGGACGCAGCTCAGAGCGGCACGCGCGGCGCTTTTCACGGCGCTCGTCGTGACGCTCTCCGCCGCGTCCCACGTGCTGCTCTCACGAGTCGCACTGCCGCTCTGCCTGGTGGCGGGCGCCGGCTGCGCGGTGTTCGTCATCGCATACGCCCTGGCCGGCCGCGAGCGCGGGTTCTGGGCGATCGCGGGGACCCTGGTCCCGCTCGAACTGGCTGCCGACACCCTGTTCACCACGGGCCAGCACGTCTGTTACGGCCCGGCGGGCGGCCCCGTCGCGGGCGCCCTGCGCGCGGTGGGCGTCGACGTGCTGTGCGGCGGCGGCACGCTCGGGGCGGTGCCCGCCCCGGCCAACGCGGCCACTCTGCTCACCCACCCCGGGCCCGCCGTGCCCTGGCTGCTGCTCGGGGCCCATCTGGGCGTCGGCATGCTCGCCGCCCTGTGGCTGCGGCGCGGCGAGGCGGCGCTGGCCCGGCTGGTGCGCACGGTCGGCGCCCGCACCTTCCGGCCGCTGCTCGTCGCGGTCGCCGTGGTGCGCGCCGTGACCGGCGGCCCCCGCAGGCCCGCGCGGCCCGCGCACCACCGCCCCGGCCCCTCGCGCACCCGGCTCCTGGTGCACTCCGTGGCAGGAAGGGGACCGCCCTGCTGGTCGCTCGGCCCGGTCTGAGCACAGCAGCGCACTCCCCCGCCCCATCCCCACCTGCCATCCGGAGAAAAGACATCATGAGTTCCCGCAACAGCCAGGCCAACAAGGCTGCCGCCCGCGACCGACTGCGAGCGGAGCGCGAGCGCGAGGCGAAGAAGGCCAAGGCGCGCCGCCAGGTCATCGTGGCCGTGTCCGTGGTCGCCGCCCTCGCCGTCATGGGCGGTGCCGGCTACCTGATCAAGGAGGCCATGAAGCCCTCCGCGTGGACGGCCGCCAAGGACAAGACGCTGGTGAAGCCCGCCAACAGCTCGGGCAAGGACGGCACGACCGTCGTCATCGGCAAGGCGGACGCCAAGAAGACCCTCGAAATGTACGAGGACCCGCGCTGCCCGATCTGCTCGCAGTTCGAGCAGACCGTCGGCCCGACGATCAAGAAGGACGTCGACGCGGGCAAGTACAAGATCCAGTTCATCGGCGCGACGTTCATCGACAAGGGCAGCCCGGGCGTCGGCTCGAAGACCGCCCTGAGCGCGCTCGGCGCGGCACTGAACGTCAGCCCCGAGGCGTTCCTCGACTACAAGTCGGCGCTCTACTCGGCGAAGTACCACCCCGAGGAGACCGAGGACAAGTTCAAGGACCGCAATTATCTGATCACGATCGCGGGCACCGTCCCGGCCCTCAAGGGCAACGCGGGCTTCCAGAAGGCCGTGAAGGACGGCACCTACGACAAGTGGGCGCTGACCATGTCGGACAAGTTCGACAGCAGCGGCGTCCAGGGCACGCCCACGCTGAAGATGGACGGCAAGAAGATCACCGACGGCCAGTCGGACAACGCCCCGATGGACGCGGCGACGTACGCGACGGCCATCGACAAGGCGCTCAACGGCTGATCACGGCGGCCCGCCGACGAGCGGGCCGCCCGCGTGAGCAACACGCGCGGGTCACACGCGCGGGTCACACGCGAACGGGCAGTGCGAACCTCCGGGTCCGCACTGCCCGTTCGGGGTTTCTCCGGCCGGCGGCTAGCCGTCGAGCCCGTCGAGGAAGCCGAGCGCCGTGCGCCAGGTCTGCTCCGCCGCCGCCTCGTCGTAGTCCGGCAGCTGCGGGTCGGTGTAGAGGTGGCCGGCGCCCGGATAGCGGTAGATCTCCACGTCCGCGCCGGCCCGCTGCATCTGCAGGTACCAGGAGTTGAGCCAGTCCCCCGACTCGAACGGGTCGGGGTCGGCGACGTGCAGCTGGACGGGCAGCTCGTCCACGGCCGTGTTCTCTGCCATGTCCGATGTGCCGTGGAACAGCAGCAGCCCGCGGGCCTTGGCGTCGCCGAGCGCCAAGGTCTGCGCGATGGACCCGCCGAGCGAGAACCCCGCGTAGACGAGCCCTCGCTCCGAGTAGGGGGCGGCGGCCAGAATCGCCCGTTTCAGGAGTTCGTCCTTGCCGATCTTCTCCTTGATGTCGCGCCCCTCCTCGACGGTCTCCACGGTGCGGCCTTCGTACAGGTCGGGGACGTGCACCTGGTGGCCGGCGGCCCGCAACCGCTGTGCCGCCTCCTGTACGGCGGGACGCGGACCGTAGACCGAATGGAAAAGCATGATGTTCATGAGGCCATCGTGCCAGTTACGGTCGGGGGCATGGAGAACGTACTGCGTCCGTTGATCGTCATCGGCGGCTCGGTCGTCCTCGCGCTCGTTGTGGGATGGCTTGCCGACCGACTGCTGCGCCGGGCCGACGCCCGGGACCGCGAGACCCCGCTGTGGGGCCTCCTGCGCCGCTGCCGCATACCGCTCAACCTCGTCATGCTCACCGCGATCCTGCGCGGCTCCTACGACGAGATCAAATGGAAGCCCGTGCAGGATCACGAAGCGGGTCTCGGCCAGTTCCTCACCCTGATCCTGATCGGCGCGAGTTCCTGGCTCGTGGTGCGGATCGCCACGGCCGTCGTGGAGTCCTCCTACACCCGGTACGCGGCCTCCACGCGCGACCCCGCCCGGGTCCGCCGGGTCCGTACCCAGGTCACGCTCATCCAGCGGGTGGTCAGCGCCATCGTCATCGTGGTGGCGATCGCGGCGATGCTGCTCACCTTCCCGGCGATGCGGGCGGCCGGGGCGTCCCTGCTGGCCTCGGCGGGCATCGTGGGCGTCGTCGCCGGTGTGGCGGCCCAGTCCACCCTCGGCAACCTCTTCGCCGGGTTGCAGATCGCCTTCGGCGACGTGGTGCGGATCGGCGACACCGTGGTGGTCGAGGGCGAGTGGGGCGTCGTCGAGGAGATCACGCTGACCTATCTGTCGGTGCGCACCTGGGACGAGCGCCGCCTGACCATGCCGGTGTCGTACTTCACCAGCAAGCCGTTCCAGAACTGGTCGCGCGGCGGTGTCCAGATGACCGGAACCGTCTATTTCCACCTGGACCACTCGGCGCCGATCCCCCTGATGCGCGAACGGCTCGCCCTGATCCTCAAGGAGTGCCCGGCGTGGGACGGCCGGGACTTCTCGCTCGCGGTGACCGACACGACGCCGACCACGATCCAGGTGCGTGCGGTCGTCACGGCCAAGGACGCGGACGACATCTGGACGGTCCGCGTCACGGTCCGCGAGCAGCTGGTGGCCTGGCTGTACGAGGAGCACCCGTACGCGCTGCCGAGGATCACCACCGAGGCTCAGCCCCCGACGCCCCGGGACCACCCGGCGATCGAGGACGAGCGCCGCTAGCCCGCGCGGGGCGGGCCCAGCGCTCGCCGGTCAGCGCAGGCTGCGGACGTCCAGCTGGCGCAGCACCCGGTCGACGATCTCCGGGTCCGCGCCCGGCTCATTGCGCGCGGAGAGCACCTCGTGCCGGGCGGCGGACATCATCTCGCGCTGGATGCGCTGCACGGCCCGGATCCGCTCCACCCGCTTCGCGTACGACGCGCGCCGCTCCTCGTCGACCATGTCGGGGCTGATCTTCGCGCCGACGTCGTACGCCCTGCGGTGCAGCTGCTCCATGACCTCCTCGGGCAGCTCCTCGACGTCCTGGATCTCCTTCAGGCGCCGCTTGGCGGCCTTCGCGGCGCGGATCGCCAGGTCCCGCTCCAGGACGCGCTCGGCGTCCGTGTCGGCGCGCACGCCGAGCCTCTTGACCAGCCAGGGCAACGTGAGTCCCTGGAAGACCAGGGTGGTCATGATCACGGCGAAGGCGATGAAGATGATCTCGTCGCGGCCGGGGAAGGGGGCACCGTCCTCCGTCTTCAGCGGGATGGCGAGGGCGAGGGCTACCGAGGCCACGCCGCGCATCCCGGCCCACCACATGACGATGGTCTCCCGCCACGACGTGGGGATCTCCTCGTCGTAGTCACGCTTGGTGTGCAGCCGTTTGGCGAGCCAGGTCGCCGGGAGCAGCCACAGCAGCCGTACGCCCACGACGACGCCGACCACGGCCGCCGCCCAGCCGAACATGTGCGATTCGCTGCCGGTCGCCGTGCCGAACACGTTGTGGAGTTCGAGCCCGATCAGGCCGAAGGCGACGCCGGTCACCAGGGTGTCGACGATCTGCCAGAACGTGGCTCCGGCGAGCCGGCCCTGCACGTCGTCGGCGTCCATCGTGTGCTCGGCGAGGAAGAGCGCCACCGTCAGGACAGCGAGGACGCCCGAGCCGCCGAACTCCTCGGCCAGGACATAGCCGACGAACGGCACGAGGAGCGTGAGGCCGATCTGCAGCGTGGGGTCGCCGAGCAGCCCCATCAGCTTGTTGGCGAGCCAGCCGAGCGCGAGACCCACGACGACGGCGACCACGGCGGAGAGCACGAGTTTGCCCGCCGCCGACGCCCAGGAGAAGCTCCCGGTCACGGCCGCGGTGATGGCCACGTGGTAGAGCACGATCGCGGTGACGTCGTTGAACAGGCCCTCGCCCTCCAGGATCGACACCAGGCGGCGCGGAAGGCCGAGCGAGCCCGCCACCGCGGTCGCGGCGACCGGGTCGGGCGGCGCCACGAGTGCGCCGAGCGCGACCGCGGCGGCGATCGGCAGGCCCGGGACGATGGAGCTGGCGACGGCGGCGACCGCGGCGGTGGTCACGAAGACGAGGGCGACGGCGAGCAGGAAGATCGGCCGGAGGTTGGCGGTGAACTGCCGCCAGGAGGTGCGCTGTACGGACGCGTAGAGCAGCGGCGGCAGCACGAGCGGCAGGATGAACTCCGGCTCGATCTCCACGTTGGGCACGAACGGCAGGAGCGCCATGGCGATCCCGCCGAGCGTCATGAGCACCGGGGCGGGCAGCCCGAGGCGCTCCCCCAACGGGACCGTCACCACCGCGCCGAGTAGGAGCACGAGCAGCAGGGCGAGCTGGTCCACGGGATGCCCTCCGGGCGGTCCGGGCCTGGACGGCCTTGACGATCAAGACCTCAAGCGTGCCACGCAACCGGGCCGAACCGCCCATCGGGGCGCAAAGGGCCCGGGCGGCGGTGCCGGGGGGCGGGCCCAGCTGAGCCAGGGGCGGCCTCCGAAAAACCGCCAGGCACCCCCTAGGGCAGCGCTCGCCGCATCGCCCGGTGCGGGATGCCCGCGTCGGGGAACTCCGGGCCGTACGCCTCGTAACCGAGCCGCTCGTAGAAGCCGAGTGCATGCGTCTGCGCGTGCAGGTCGACCGCGGTCAGGCCGCGCTCGAAGGCCGCGGCCTCGATGGCGCGCACCAGGGCGGCGCCCACGCCGAGGCCGCGGGCCGCCGCGGTGACGGCGAGCCGGCCGAGCGAGCCGACGCCCGGGTCACCTGTCTTGGCCCGCGCCCCGGAGCCGTGCAGGAGCCGCCCGGTGCCGAGCGGGCCGTCGGCTCCCACCGCAAGGACGTGCAGCGCGATCGCGTCGTACGTGTCGTACTCCACGTCCTCGGGGACCCGCTGCTCGACGACGAAGACCTCGTTGCGCACCGCGAAGCAGGCCTCGCGGTCGGCCGGCTCCTCGGCGACGCGGACGGTGAAGGCGGTCACTCGCTCTCGGCCCGGATCGCGTCCAGGGCGTACTGCAGATCGGCCGGGTAGACGCTCTCGAACTCGACCCACTGGCCGTCCGAGGGGTGCTCGAAGCCGAGGCGCACCGCGTGCAGCCACTGGCGGGTCAGCTTGAGGCGCTTGGCGACGGTGGGGTCGGCGCCGTAGGTGAGGTCGCCGACGCAGGGGTGGCGGTGGGCCGACATGTGGACGCGGATCTGGTGGGTGCGGCCCGTCTCCAGCTTGATGTCGAGCAGGGAGGCCGCGCGGAAGGCCTCGATCAGGTCGTAGTGCGTGACGGACGCCTTGCCCTCGGCGATCACGGCCCACTTGTAGTCGTGGGTGGGGTGGCGCCCGATCGGGGCGTCGATGGTGCCGCTCATCGGGTCCGGGTGGCCCTGCACCAGGGCGTGGTAGCGCTTGTCGACCACGCGCTCGCGGAACTGGGCCTTGAGCGAGGTGTAGGCGCGCTCGGACTTGGCGACGACCATGAGGCCGGAGGTGCCGACGTCGAGGCGGTGCACGATGCCCTGGCGCTCGGCGGCGCCGGAGGTGGAGATGCGGTAGCCGGCCGCGGCGAGGCCGCCGATGACGGTGGTGCCGGTCCAGCCGGGGCTCGGGTGGGCCGCGACGCCCACCGGCTTCATGATCACGACAATGTCGTCGTCGTCGTGGACGATCTCCATGCCCTCGACGGGCTCGGCGACGATCTGTACGGGGGCGGCCGCCTGCGGCATCTCGACCTCCAGCCACGCCCCGCCGTGCACCCGCTCGGACTTGCCGACCACGGCGCCGTCGACCTGCACCTTCCCCGCCGCGGCGAGCTCGGCCGCCTTGGTACGGGAAAACCCGAACATGCGGGAGATGGCGGCGTCGACGCGCTCGCCTTCGAGGCCGTCGGGAACGGGCAGGGTGCGGATCTCGGGAATCGTACTCACCCGTCGAGTATGCCTTGCCGCACCGGCGTCACCCGCCGCGCGTCCGGCGGGCGGGCACCTGGGCGGGCCCCGCGGCATCCCCCGCGCCGGCCCCCGGCTGGCCCCGGGGCATCCCCCGCAGCGGCCCCTGGGCGGGCTCAGTCCTTGTGGACGGTGCCGTCCGGGTCGAGGCCGCGGAAGGAGAGGATCACGATGAGGATGCCGCCGCAGACGATCGCCGAGTCCGCGAGGTTGAAGACCGCGAAGCCCTGGGGCGCGATGAAGTCGACGACCTCGCCCTTGAAGATGCCGGGCGAGCGGAAGACGCGGTCGGTGAGGTTGCCGAGCGCACCGCCGAGCAGCAGGCCGAGGGCGATCGCCCAGGGCACGCTGCGGAGCTTGCGCGCGAGCCGGGCGATCACCACGATCACGGTCGCCGCGATGATCGTGAAGATCACCGTGAAGGCCTCGCCGATCCCGAAGGCGGCGCCCGCGTTCCTGATCGCGTTCAGCTGCAGCAGATCGCCGATGAGCTTGATCGGCTCGTGGTGTTCGAGCCTGGCCACCACGAGCATCTTGCTGCCGAGGTCCAGAAGGTAGGCGAAGGCCGCCACCGCGAACAGCACGGCGATCTTCCGCTTGCCCTTCGGCTGCTCGGAAGGGGCCGCCTGTTCGTCGGCCCCTTCCGCATCCGGCGTACCGATGATGCGCTCCGCCTCTGCCACGTGAGTCCCTCAACCGCTAGGTGCCTGACTGAGCACGAGGGTACGGCACACCTGTGCGGGGTCAGCCCCGCCGTTCCTGCTTCTGCTTGTCCTCCACGCACAGCGTGGCGCGCGGGAACGCCTGCATCCGTGCCTTGCCGATCGGTTTCCCGCAGGCCTCGCAGTAGCCGTACGTCCCGGCGTCGAGCCGTTCCAGGGCGTGCTCGGTCTGTTCCAGGGTCTCGCGCGCGTTGGCCGCGAGCGCCATCTCGTGCTCGCGGGTGATGTTCTTGGTGCCGGTGTCGGCGTCGTCGTCGCCCGCGCCGTCACCCGAGTCGCGCATCAGGCCGGCCAGCGCCGCCTCCGACGACTCGATCTCGGTGCGCAGCCGCAGCACCTCGCCGGACAGCTCGTTGCGGGCCTCGGCGACCTCCTCCGGCGTCCACGGGTCCTCGCCCGGCCGGACCGGAAGCTCGCCCGGGGTGGCCGTGGCCACAGCACGGGCCGTCGGCACCGCCGACGCCGCGGCGGTCCTTGCCGCCGTCGCCCCTCCCGCAGTCTTCTTCGCAACCACCTTGTTGGCTCCCGTCTCTTCCGCGGCCGCAGCCGCCCCCTCGGCCGCGGTCGCGGCCTTCTCGGCGCCCGCCCCGGCCGACTTCGCCGGCACCGTCTTGTCGGTCGCCTTGTCGGACGCGGCGGACGCCGTCCCGGTTGCCTTGCCGGCCGTGGTCTTCTTGGCGACGGCCTTCCTGGCCGAACTCTTCTTGGCGGCGTTCTTGGCCGCCGCCTTCGTGACCGGCTCCTTCGGGGCCGCCGTTTTCGTGACCAGCTCCTTCGCGGCCGCCGTTTTCGTGACCGACTCCTTCGTGGCCGCTGATCTCGTGGCGGCCGTCTTCCTGGCGGCCGTCTTCGTCGTCGCCGCCTTCGAGGCTGCCGTCTTCTTGGCCGCCGTCTTCTCGGCGGCGGCGGCTTTCCTGGACGCCGTTGTGGTCTCTCCGGCGGTCTTCTTCGCCACCATGGCCGCGGCCCCTTCACATATTGTGATCTTGCTCGCGAATCGTGCTGGGACGATAAATCGACTCCAGGCCCGCGGCAACGGGGCACGCCGCCGGTTCGCCCCGCCCCGGACCGGCCGCGCGGCGAACCTGCATCGGTTGTGCCCAGCTCCCGGCCCGGCGAATCCGCCGTACGGGCGGGGCCCGGGCCCGCCGCGGCCCGTATGGCCATTCGGGTCACGCGCCACCCCCGACCGGCCCGCCCCAAATCCGGTGGGCCGCCGTTCTCCGGGCCCCGTACACTGGCCCCAGCGAGAGGCGTGGACGGGACGAGTAGCGGCGTACGCAGCCAAGAGCGATCCGGGGACGGTGTGAGCCCGGAGGTGAGCGCGCGGTGAAGATCACCCCCGAGCCGCCGGAAGAACGACTCCGTACAGCGATTCATCGCCAGGGGTTCAGTAGAACCGGCTTCGCGCCCCAATGAGGGGGCGGTGTTCCGCACACCGCCAAGGAGGGTGGTACCGCGGGAGCGCCCCACGTGGGCCCGCTCTCGTCCCTTCGACGGAGCCGCACGACGATCCGCCGGAGGATGAACGGATGTCGCAGTACCGCCAGGTGCCCGCCCAGGTAGACCTGCCCGCCCTGGAGCACGCCGTGCTCGACTTCTGGGAGCAGTCCAAGGTCTTCGCCAAGAGCCTCGAACAGTCCGAGGGCCGCCCGGAGTGGGTCTTCTACGAGGGCCCGCCCACCGCCAACGGCATGCCGGGCGCCCACCACATCGAGGCCCGCGTCTTCAAGGACGTCTTCCCCCGCTTCCGCACGATGCAGGGCTACCACGTGGCCCGCAAGGCCGGCTGGGACTGCCACGGCCTGCCCGTCGAGCTCGCGGTCGAGAAGGAGCTCGGCTTCACCGGCAAGAAGGACATCGAGGCGTACGGCATCGCCGAGTTCAACGCCAAGTGCCGCGAGTCCGTGACCCGCCACACCGACGCCTTCGCCGACCTCACCACGCGCATGGGGTACTGGGTCGACCTGGACGACGCCTACCGCACGATGGACCCGCAGTACGTCGAGTCCGTGTGGTGGTCCCTGAAGGAGATCTTCACCAAGGGCCTCCTCGTCCAGGACCACCGTGTCGCCCCCTGGTGCCCGCGCTGCGGCACCGGCCTCTCCGACCACGAGCTGGCGCAGGGCTACGAGACGGTCGTCGACCCCTCGGTCTTCGTCCGCTTCCCGCTCACCGGCGGCCCGCTCGCCGGCGAGGCGGCCCTCCTGGTGTGGACGACGACCCCGTGGACCCTGGTGTCCAACACGGCGGTCGCGGCCCATCCCGAGGTCACCTACGTCGTCGCGACCGACGGCGAGGAGAAGCTGGTCGTCGCCGAGCCGCTCCTGGAGAAGGCGCTCGGCGAGGGCTGGACGGTGACCGGTCAGCGCTTCACCGGCGCCGAGATGGAGCGCTGGAGCTACCAGCGGCCCTTCGAGCTCGTCGAGTTCCCTGCCGAGGCCCACTACGTCGTCAACGCCGAGTACGTGACGACCGAGGACGGTACGGGTCTGGTCCACCAGTCCCCCGCGTTCGGCGCCGACGACCTCCTGGTCTGCAAGGCGTACGGCCTTCCGGTCGTGAACCCGGTCCGCCCCGACGGCACCTTCGAGGAGGACGTGCCGCTGGTCGGCGGCGTCTTCTTCAAGAAGGCCGACGAGAAGCTGACCGAGGACCTGCTGGAGCGCGGCCTCCTCTTCCGTCACGTCCCGTACGAGCACAGCTACCCGCACTGCTGGCGCTGCCACACCGCGCTGCTCTACTACGCGCAGCCGTCCTGGTACATCCGCACCACCGCCGTCAAGGACGCGATGCTGCGGGAGAACGAGAAGACCAACTGGTTCCCCGACTCGGTCAAGGAGGGCCGCTTCGGCGACTGGCTGAAGAACAACATCGACTGGGCGCTCTCCCGCAACCGGTACTGGGGCACCCCGCTGCCCATCTGGCGCTGCGAGGACAACCACCTCACATGCGTCGGCTCGCGCGCGGAGCTGACCGAGCTGACCGGCGCCGACCAGTCGGCGCTCGACCCGCACCGCCCGTACATCGACGAGGTGACCTTCACCTGCACCGCCGAGGGCTGCTCGCTCGAAGCGGTACGCGTGCCCGAGGTCATCGACGCCTGGTACGACTCGGGTTCGATGCCGTTCGCGCAGTACGGCTACCCGCACCAGAACAAGGAGCTGTTCGAGAGCCGCTACCCGGCGCAGTTCATCTCCGAGGCCATCGACCAGACCCGCGGCTGGTTCTACACGCTGATGGCGGTCGGCACCCTGGTCTTCGACAAGTCGTCGTACGAAAACGTGGTGTGCCTGGGCCACATCCTCGCCGAGGACGGCCGCAAGATGTCCAAGCACCTCGGCAACACCCTGGACCCGATCCCGCTGATGGACCAGCACGGCGCGGACGCGGTGCGCTGGTTCATGGCGGCCGGCGGCTCCCCGTGGGCCGCCCGCCGGGTCGGCCACGGCACGATCCAGGAGGTGGTGCGCAAGACCCTCCTGACCTACTGGAACACGGTCGCCTTCCAGGCCCTGTACGCCCGCACGTCCAGCTGGGCGCCGAGCGCCGCGGACCCGGCCCCGGCCGACCGCACGGTCCTCGACCGCTGGCTGCTCGGTGAGCTCAACTCGCTGGTCGAGCAGGTCACTTCGGCTCTGGAGGCGTACGACACGCAGAAGGCGGGCAAGGCCCTGTCGTCCTTCGTCGACGACCTCTCCAACTGGTACGTACGCCGTTCGCGCCGCCGCTTCTGGCAGGGCGACAAGGCCGCGCTGCGCACCCTGCACGACGTGGTCGAGACGGTCACCCGGCTGATGGCGCCGCTGACGCCGTTCATCGCCGAGCGGGTCTGGCAGGACATGGTGGTGCCGGTGACGCCGGACGCCCCGGAGTCCGTCCACCTCTCGACCTGGCCGAAGGCGGACACGTCGGCGATCGACCCGGCGCTTTCGGGGCAGATGACGCTGGTACGCCGCCTGGTCGAGCTGGGCCGCGCCACGCGCGCGGAGTCGGGCGTCAAGACGCGCCAGCCGCTGTCGCGGGCCCTGATCGCGGTGGCGGGCTTCGAGGCCCTCTCGCCCGAGCTGCACGCGCAGATCACGGAAGAACTGAACGTGTCGTCGCTCGCCTCCCTCTCCGAGGTGGGCGGCTCGCTGGTCGACACCACGGCCAAGGCGAACTTCCGGGCGCTCGGCAAGCGGTTCGGCAAGGGCGTGCAGGACGTGGCCAAGGCCGTGGCCGCGGCCGACGCGGCGGCCCTTTCGGCCTCCCTGCGCGACACGGGCACGGCGACGGTCGAGGTCGACGGCGAGTCCGTATCGCTCGCCCCCGACGAGGTCATCATCACCGAGACGCCGCGCGAGGGCTGGTCGGTGGCGTCCGACTCCGGTGCGACGGTCGCCCTCGACCTGGAGATCACTCCGGAGCTGCGGCTGGCGGGCCTGGCCCGTGACGCGATCCGGCTGATCCAGGAGGCGCGCAAGAACAGCGGGCTCGATGTGGCGGACCGGATCGCGGTGCGGTGGTCGTCGGCGGACGCGGAGGTCTCCTCGGCCCTGACGGGCCATGCCTCGCTCATCGCGGACGAGGTTCTGGCGACGGACTACGCGTCCGGCGAAGGTGACGACACCTTCGGGGCGCCCTTCACGGACGAGCCCCTGTCCCTGACGTTCCGCCTCCGCAAGGTGTAGCCCACCTCGCCCGAGCGGCCCACTCCCCAGGCCGGGGAGTGGGCCGCTTTGTTGTCCCCCGCCCGGCCCTTCCCGAGACCACCCGGGGTCGAAGAGGTCTCCGCGCGGGCCCACCCCCGACCCTCCCCACACCTGAGCAACTCGGGTTGACTATCGTGCTCAGTCAACTACAGTTGCTTGCATGTCTGTCGGCGAACCTTCCCTTCCATCCGAGCCCGCTGACGCGCTGGCGGCTGTCGTGGCGTTGCGTCGCCTTGCCGATCAACTGGAGGACGCCGCCGTCGAGCAGGCCATGCGGGCGGGCTGGAGCTGGCCGCAGGTCTCCGAAGCGCTCGGTGTCACCCGCCAAGCCGTCCACAAGAAGCACGCCAAGCGGCTCATCGCCGCCGGCGTCAAGCTGAGGAGGCGCGGTGATGAGCGCGTTTGACACGTACCTGCATGCGGTCATCGTGCGGGCGACGGACGAAGCCCGAGAGGATGGGTCGGCGACGTTCGGCGCGCACCATCTCCTGTTGTCGCTCGCCGCCGATCACGGGTCCGCCGCTCAGCAGGTTCTGGCCTCGGCCGGGCTCGATCGCGCCGCTGTCCGCGCCGCACTGGACCGGGAGTTCGAGCACAGCCTGAGCGTGGTGGGAGTGGATCCGGCCGCCTATGGCCCGCTCCGGCCGGGCCGCACTGCCCAGCAGCCCAGGATGGGTGCGTCCGCCAGACTCGCCCTGGAGCGGAGCTTCGCCTCCGCCCGCAAGAAGGACCTGCGGTCAGCGCATCTGCTGCTCGGGATCCTGGAGGCTCAGGCCGGCACCGTGCCACGTGCTCTCGCCTTGGCCGGGATCGATCCGGCCGCGCTGGCGGACCGCGTACGGCAGACGCTCACCAGCCGGATCGGTGACACCGGAATCAGCTGACCCAGCCGGTTCGCCCGGCGGCCGTGCCCTGGCCGTGATGTGCAGTGAGCACTGAGGCGGGCGCGATGGATCGCACGCCGAGCCGGGTACTACGCCCCCCGTGAGAGCGGGTGGGCAGTGCATCACGCCGTGGGCAGGGGCCGAGCGGTCATCCACGGCTCACCTACGCCAAGGGGGACCACATGCACCAGCACAGCGCGCATACGGACAACGACCGGCGGGGCGCCGAGCCGGCCAGCGCGCAGGACGCGACATCCGCTTCCGCGCCGGCCTCGGGGGCCGGGGGCCACGAAGCGGTCCGGCGCTTACTTCAGCACGCTGTGACTCAAGGCGGCCTTCCCGGCATTCTCGCCGAGATACACGACGGCGACCGGCAGTGGTTCGGGACCGCGGGAGTGGCCGACACCCGAACCGGCCGCAGCCGTTCACAGCGGGACCGGTTCCGCATCGGCAGCATCAGCAAGACGTTCGTGGCCACCGTCGTGCTGCAACTGGCGGCGGAAGGCAGGCTGAGCCTCGATGACACCGCGGAACAGTGGCTGCCCGGCATGGTCCATGGCGGTCACGACGACAGTGCCGGGGTGAACGTCAGGATGCTGCTCAACCACACCAGCGGGGTCTTCAACTACACCGACGACCAGGAAGCGCTGAACCGTTACGAGACACATCCGCCCGAGTCGCTGGTGCAGATCGCCCTGGCCCACCCGCCCGCCTTCGCGCCGGGTTCGGACTGGGCGTACTCCAACACCAACTACGTCCTCGCAGGCATGATCATCGAGCGGGTCACCGGCCGCGCGCTTGCCGAGGAGATCACCGAGCGGATCTCCCGCCCCTGGGGCCTTACCGGTACGTACCTGCCGCGCGGCAGTGACCCGACGATTCACGGACCGCACTCCCGGCACTACACGAAGCTGTTCCGGACCGACCCCGACGCGCCGGTCCACGACGCGACCGAACTCGATTCATCCATGTTCTGGGCAGCCGGCGGCATGATCTCCACCACCGGTGACCTCAACCGGTTCTTCCGCGCCCTGCTGGGAGGCCGGATACTGCCACCGGACCAGCAACGCGCCATGTTCACCACCGTGCCCACCCGCGACTGGATCCCCGAGGCCGCCTACGGCCTCGGCGTTTCCTCAGTGAGACTGCCCTGCGGGGAAACGGTCTGGGGCATGGGGGGTGCGCTCTTCGGATCGTGGTCCTACGCGTACGGCGCTCGCGACGGCGGACAGATGGTCACCACCAACGTCAACGGCGACTGGAGCGATGGCGGTTGGGACGACCCCATCGGCATCTTCACCGATCTGCTGCAGGCGACGTTCTGCCGCCGGAGCGATGCCTGAACACCGGTCACGGCTCGGGCCCGGCCTGCTCCCGATACGCACCTGTGCGCGTCGCCAACCGAAACCCGGGGTCGGGGGCATCCCCGGACAGCCGCCCGCCGGCCCCGGGGGCCGCGCCCCCGACAGCCGCCGGCCCGGCACGGCGAAGGGCCGGTACCGGGAGAAACCCGGTACCGGCCCTTGCAGCCTGCCGACGGCTACGCGCGGCGCACGCGCGTAGAGCCCGTCAGTTGTCGTCCTCGTCGATCAGGAACCCGCGCATCGGCGACGGCGCCTGCTGCATGGGCGAGGGCCCCTGCGGCCGCACCGGAGCCATCGGCTGGGTCATCGCCGGCGACATCTGCTGCTGGCCACCGTAGGACGGCGCGCTCGGCATGGACTGCTGGCCGCCGCCCATGGACGGCTGGCCACCCATCTGGTGCCCCATCGAACCGGCACCGGCCGACGCCATGGAGCCGCTCATCTGCGGAGCCGGCGGCAGCGAGGCCGTCGCCGGGGTGCGCGGCGGCGCGAGCGAGTCGTCGGCCTGGGTCTCCAGCTGGCGCAGCTGCGACTCCAGGTAGGACTTCAGACGCGTACGGTACTCGCGCTCGAAGCCCCGCAGGTCCTCGACCTTGCGCTCGAGCGTGGCGCGGGCGGACTCCAGGGAGCCCATCGCGACGCGGTGCTTCTCCTGCGCGTCCCGCTCCAGGGCGTCCGCCTTGGCACGGGCGTCGCGCTCCAGACCCTCGGCGCGGGACCGGGCCTCGCCGACGATCTTGTTGGCCTCGGAACGGGCCTCCGCGATCGCCTGGTCGGCGGTCTGCTGCGCGAGGGAGAGCACACGGGCGGCGCTGTCGCCACCGGGCGCCTGGGCCGGCTGTCCCATCTGCGGACCGTGGCCGCCCATGGGGCCGCCCATCTGCTGGCCCATGGGGCCCTGGCCGAGCTGGTTCTGACCCATGGGGCCCTGACCCAGCTGGTTCTGGCCCATCTGGTTCTGGTGGTTCTGGCCCATCGGGTTCTGCCCCATCGGACCCTGACCCATGGGGCCCTGGCCCATCGGACCCTGACCCATGGGGCCCTGACCCATGGGGCCCTGGCCGTGCTGGCCCTGCGGGCCGTGGCCACCGGGACCGGCCGGCAGCTGCGGCGCACCGCTCGGCAGCTGGGGCGGACCCATCTGCGGCTGCTGCTGGACCTGCGGCGGACCGGATATGGCCGCGGGGACGGGGGCGCCCGGGCCTCGGCCGTCCTGCTGCTGCTCCGGCTTGCGCATGCCCTGCTGCTGCTGGTTCTGCGCGGCGGCGCGAGTGGCGGCAGCCAGCTTGGCGCGCAGATCCTCGTTCTCACGGAGCAGTCGGGTCAGCTCCGACTCGACCTCGTCGAGGAAGGCATCGACCTCGTCCTCGTCATAGCCTTCTCGGAGGCGGACCGTCGTGAACTGCTTGTTCCGCACGTCCTCGGGGGTCAGCGGCATCTCTTCTTCACCTCTACGTAGTCGTCGGCAGTCGGCAGGACCGAATCGTTCACAACCTGACCACGATGCTGATCAGGATGTAGACGATGATCATCAGAACGAAGAAGGACAGGTCGAGTGCCACGCCCCCGAGACGCAGCGGCGGAATGAACCGCCGCAGAAGCTTGAGCGGTGGATCGGTGACAGTGTAGGTGGCCTCAAGAACGACCACCATCGCCTTACCGGGTTGCCATGAACGGGCGAACTGGAAGACGTAGTCCATGACGAGCCGGAAGATCAGCACGATGAGGAAGCACATCAGCGCGATGTAGACCACCTGTAGTGCGACGCCCATCTCGCGCTTCCCTCTCCCCTTGCTTCAAAGCTCCGGCCTGGTGTCGGCCGGTTCGTTCCCGGTGTCGTGTTCTCAGCTCTGGTTGAAGAATCCGCCCTCTGCGATGCGGGCCTTGTCCTCCGCCGTGACATCGACGTTAGCAGGAGACAGCAGGAACACCTTCTGCGTCACGCGTTCAATACTGCCGTGCAGACCGAAGACGAGACCGGCGGCAAAGTCGACAAGTCGCTTCGCGTCGGTGTCGTCCATCTCCGTGAGGTTCATGATCACCGGGGTGCCCTCGCGGAAGTGTTCCCCGATGGTACGGGCCTCGTTGTAGGTCCGCGGGTGCAGCGTGGTGATGCGGTACGGCTCCCGCTCGGACACGACCTTGGGCATGATCACCGGTGCGTTCTTCTCCAGGCTCGGGCGTTCAGGTGTGATGGACGCCACGGGTGCAATTCGCGCCGGTCGTCCGCTTTCTACCGGTAGCTGAACCGGTTCTCTCGGCGCTGGAGGCTGAGTTACTCGTACCGGTTCGTCCCGTTCGTCCTGGAGCGGAACCTGGTGCGGGGGCTGGTGCCGCCGACGGTCGCGCTCCGGTTCGGGCTCGGGTTCGAAATCGTCGTCGGGGTCGAACCCCCGGCCGTCGTACCCATCGTCCTCCACGAGGCCGAGGTAGACCGCCATCTTGCGCATCGCGCCGGCCATGCTCAGATTCCTCCGCTCTGTGGTGGATCGCTCCTGTCGCCGAGTGGCAGCGTCGTCAAGGGCCCACGATCCACGCGGTCTGCCCACCGAAGAGTGGGAATGACCATATTTTCTGCTGTGGTCCGACTTGCTTGGCGACGTTACCCGAGCCGGGGTCGGTCTCCGAGTACCGCCGTTCCGACGCGTACATGTGTCGCTCCGGCCGCAACGGCCTCTTCGAGGTCCGCACTCATCCCTGCTGACACCATGTTCGCAGCCGGATGGTCCGCGCGCAGGCGGGATGAGAATTCCAGCAGCCGCTCGAAGGCGGCCCGTTGCCTTCCGGCGTACTCGCCGGCCAGCGGCGCGACCGTCATCAGACCGTCGAGCCGGAGCCCGGGCGCCTCGGCGACGAGCGCCGCCAACTCCTCGATTCCGTCCGGAGCGACGCCGCCGCGCTCACCGCGCTCACCCGACTCCGCGTCCAGGGCGACCTGGATGAGGCAGCCGAGCTCGCGTTCGGCGCGGACCGCCGCCGTGGAGAGCGAGGCGATCAGCCTGTCCCGGTCGACCGACTGCACCATATCGGCATAACTCGCCACGGAACGAACCTTGTTGGTCTGGAGCTGGCCCACGAAGTGCCAGGTCAGATCGAGGTCGACACAGGCCGCCGCCTTGGGGGCCGCGTCCTGGTCACGGTTCTCCGCGACCTCGCGCACGCCCAGTTCGTGCAGCAGGCGCACATCGCTCGCCGGGTAGGTCTTGGTGACCACGATGAGGGTCACGTCCGCGCGCTCGCGCCCGGCCGCGGCGCAGGCGGAAGCGATACGTTCCTCCACCCGGGCCAGGTTCGAGGCGAGTTCGGTCTTGCGATCCGTCATGAGTCGTCAGTCCAGCCAGACATATCCGGCGAGCCGCCCCGTAGTGCGGTCGCGGCGGTACGAGAAGTGGTCGAGCGATTCGAGCGTGCAGATCGGCGAGGCCTCGGTGTCGGTGATGCCGAGGGCGGCGAGCTGCGCGAGCACCGCGGCGGTGACGTCGACGGCCGGGGTGCCCCAGCTGGTCTCCGACCAGGCGGCCGGCTCGACCGCGGCGACCTCGGCCCGCATCCGCTCGGGCACTTCGTAACAGCGTCCGCAGACGGCGGGTCCGGTACGGGCGACGATCCGGGCCGGATCCGCGCCGAGCGAGACCATCGCCTCGACCGCGGCGGGCACCACGCCCGCCACCATGCCGGGCCGGCCCGCGTGGGCGGCGCCCGCGATCCCCGCCACCGGGTCCGCGAGCAGGACCGGCGTGCAGTCCGCGGTCAGTACGGCGAGCGCGGTTCCCCGGCGGCTCGTCACCACCGCGTCCACCGCGGCCGGGTCGCCCGGGGCGAAGGGGCCCTCTACGACGGCGACCTCACGCCCGTGCACCTGGTTCATCCAGACCACCCGGGCCGGGTCGAGCCCCAGCTCCTTGGCGGCGAGTTCACGGTTGGTGCGGACCGATGCGGGCTCGTCGCCCACCGCACCGCCGAGGTTGAGCTCCTCGTACGGAACGGCGCTCACCCCGCCCCACCGGTCGGTGAAGGCGAAGTGCGCGCCGCTCACAGTGCCCTGCTCTCGTATCACTTCGAACGTTCGTTTCGAAACGCTTCGCTCACTGGACGTCGCTCACTTGAGGAAGTCCGGCACGTCCAGCTCCTCGGCCTGGCTGTCCGGGTAGGGACGCGCCGTCGGGATGGCCGACGGGGCCGGGGCCTCGTTGACCGGGACGGGCTCGACCGGGGCCGGCGGGGCCGGGGGCTCCTCGCGGGTGGGCACCGTATTGAGACCGCCGAGCGGACGGGAGACCTCGGACGGGCGCGAAGGAGCGGGCTCGTCGCGCTTGGTGGAGGCGGCGCCGAGCACGGTGTCCCGGCGGGCCGGAGGCTGTCCGCCGTCGAAACCGGCCGCGATGACGGTGACCCGTACCTCGTCGCCGAGGGCGTCGTCGATGACCGCGCCGAAGATGATGTTGGCCTCGGGGTGGGCGGCCTCGCTGACCAGCTGGGCCGCCTCGTTGATCTCGAAGAGACCGAGGTCGGAGCCGCCGGAGATGGAGAGCAGCACGCCGCGGGCGCCGTCGATGGACGCTTCGAGCAGCGGCGAGGAGATCGCCATCTCGGCGGCGGCCACCGCGCGGTCGTCGCCGCGGGCCGAGCCGATGCCCATGAGCGCCGAACCGGCTTCCGACATGACCGACTTGACGTCGGCGAAGTCGAGGTTGATGAGGCCCGGCGTGGTGATCAGGTCCGTGATGCCCTGGACGCCGCTGAGCAGCACCTGGTCGGCGGACTTGAAGGCGTCGAGCACGCTGACCTGGCGGTCCGAGATGGACAGCAGCCGGTCATTGGGGATGACGATGAGGGTGTCGACCTCTTCGCGGAGCTCGGCGATGCCGTCCTCCGCCTGGTTCGCCCGGCGCCGGCCCTCGAAGGTGAACGGGCGGGTGACCACGCCGATCGTCAGGGCGCCGAGCGAGCGGGCGATGTTGGCGACGACGGGGGCGCCGCCGGTGCCGGTGCCGCCGCCTTCGCCCGCGGTGACGAAGACCATGTCGGCCCCCTTGAGGACCTCCTCGATCTCCTCACGGTGGTCCTCTGCCGCCTTGCGTCCGACTGCCGGGTTGGCTCCGGCCCCGAGGCCGCGGGTGAGTTCACGGCCGACGTCGAGCTTGACGTCGGCGTCGCTCATCAACAGTGCTTGCGCGTCCGTGTTGATCGCGATGAACTCGACGCCCTTGAGACCGACCTCGATCATTCGGTTGATGGCATTGACACCACCGCCGCCGACACCGATGACCTTGATGACTGCGAGGTAGTTCTGCGGTGCTGCCACGTCGAAGGCCTCTCGCCTCGAGTTACGGGTCGTCACTTCGCGGGTGCCGCAAGGTGACGACGAATGCCGATTGGGACGGTCCGTATCGCCGACCCGAACCCTAACGCTGAAGTTTAGGGTTACCAGTGTGTCTGTTCGCTGGACTCTTCCGAACAGGACACTAAGTCGACAAGTGGCGCACGTTCAACGAACACGCCGAACCTCCCGTTTTTCTTTTCACCCTATGTGATCACCCGTGTCGCTGACCAACCAGGGTGCTGGCCAGCGCATTTGTCCGTCAACTACCCGATACCGCAGGCGCGGTGGGGGCGCTCACATCGAAGTGGACGGACTTGGGACGGGCTTTCATCAGTGCACTGAGGGTACGTCCCTTCAGCTCGCCCTCCTCCTCGCTTCCCCACCGGACGCTCCGCCCGCCGCTCAACTCCAGCGTGACGGAGTCGAAGGAGGAGACCTTCACGGAGCGCGTCTCCTGGGCGACGGCGGCCGGGAGTTCGCCCGTGACACGGACCGCCGAGAGGACCAGCCGGTCGGCGCCGAAGCGGCGCAGACTCGGGGACTGGGAGGCCGTCAATTCGAGCTGGGGAACACCTTTCAGGGGCTGCGCGTCCGTGGCGAAACGCACACCCTTCGCGTCCACTTCGTCGAACTTCGCGCCGTGCTTCATGACCAGGACGGGCCGGCGTTCGGTCACTTTGAGACCGATTCCGTGCGGCCATGAACGGACGACCTCGACGGAGTCGATGCGGGGCAGCTTCTGGCGCAGTCGCGCCTCAATCGCACCCGTGTCGACGGAAATCAGCGGTGAACCGACCGGCACCGCGGCGACCGATTCGACCTCGGCCGTGGTCAGAACCCGCGTCCCGGTGGTCTTCACATGCTCGGCGCGGAGCCAGGAAGAGCCGTACAGGATCCAGATGACGCCGGCCCCGAGCAGGGCCGCCGCGGCGGCGAGCAGGATCAGTCCGCGCCGGCGGGGCAGCCGGAGCCGGCCGCCGCGCCCGGGGCGGGGGCCGGACCGGGCGGACTTCGCGGAGTTCGCCTGCGCGTTCTGTCCGCCACCGCGCTGAGCGGTCGCCTGTCCGGCCACGGTCCCTGCCTTCCGTCAGTTGATCAGCGTCCTGCGATGGCCTCGTACACCATCTGCACGAGGAGCTGGTCGGCGTCGCGGCGCCCGAACTCGGCGGCGGAGCGCGACATCTCGTACAGGCGGTGCGGGTCGGCGAGCACCGGCAGGACATTGCCCTGCACCCACTCGGGGGTGAGTTCGGCGTCGTCGACGAGCAGGCCGCCGCCGGCCTTGACCACCGGCTGGGCGTTGAGCCGCTGTTCGCCGTTGCCGATCGGCAGCGGTACGTAGGCGGCGGGCAGCCCGACGGCGGAGAGTTCGGCGACGGTCATCGCGCCCGCGCGGCAGAGCATCATGTCGGCCGCGGCGTACGCGAGGTCCATCCGGTCCACGTACGGTACCGGGACGTACGGCGGCATCCCGGGCATGTGCTCGACACGCGGCAGTTCGTTCTTCGGGCCGACCGCGTGCAGGATCTGGATGCCGGAGCGCTGGAGTACGGGGGCGGCCTGCTGGATCACCTCGTTGAGGCGGCGTGCGCCCTGCGAGCCGCCGGAGACGAGCAGCGTCGGCAGACCGGGGTCGAGGCCGAACGCGGCGCGCGCCTCGGGGCGGACCCGGGCCCGGTCGAGGGTGGCGATGGAGTAGCGCAGCGGGATCCCGATGTAGCGGGAGTTGCGCAGCTTGCTGTCCGGGGTCGCGACGGCCACCCCGGCCGCGTACCGCGAGCCGATCTTGTTGGCCAGGCCGGGCCGGGCGTTGGCCTCGTGGACCACGATCGGCACCCCGAGCCGCTTGGCCGCAAGGTAGCCGGGCAGCGCCACATAGCCGCCGAAGCCGACGACACAGTCGGCCTTGGTGCGCTCCAGGATCTGCTCGGCGGCCTTGATGGTGCCGCGCAGCCGCCCGGGGACGGTGATCAGTTCGGGGGTGGGTTTGCGCGGCAGCGGGACGGCCGGGATGAGCGCGAGCTCATAGCCGCGTTCGGGTACGAGCCGGGTCTCCAGACCCTTCTCGGTACCGAGTGCCGTGATCCCCACGGTGGGGTCCTGCCTGCGCAGGGCATCCGCGAGGGCGAGCGCGGGCTCGATGTGGCCGGCGGTCCCCCCACCGGCGAGTACGACATGCACCGAAATTCACCGCTCTCCGGACGGACGCTTCTTGACGCGCCGTCTCATCGACTTCCAACTCACCCGAGGCTGCCGCATGGCAAGCGCCGCCCGCGCCGCGGGGTCGTCCCGCGCGAACGCGATCAGCAGCCCCACGGCGAACATGGTCGGCAGCAGCGCGGACCCTCCGTAGGAGAACAGCGGGAGCGGGACACCGGCGATCGGCAGCAGGCCGAGCACCGCACCGATGTTGATCACGGCCTGGGCCACGATCCAGGTGGTCACACCTCCCGCGGCGTACCTCACGAAGGGGTCCTCCGTGCGTCCGGCCACGCGGATACCCGCATAGCCTAGAGCCGCGAAGAGGGCGACGACCGACAGCGTCCCCGCCAGACCCAGTTCCTCGCCGGTCACGGCGAAGATGAAGTCGGTGTGGGGCTCGGGGAGTTGACCCCATTTCTCCACACTCGCACCCAGGCCGGATCCGAACCAGCCGCCCGAGGCGAGCGCGTAGATTCCGTGCACCGCCTGCCAGCACTGGTCCTGCGGGCCGGGGTCGGTGGCGCCGATGCAGTTGAGCCGGCCCATCCGGTGCGGGCTGATCTTGATGAAGAGCGCGGCGAGCGTGCCCGCGACCGCGAGCACCCCCGCGAAGAGCCGGGTGGGGGCGCCGGCCAGCCAGAGCAGCCCGAACAGGATCGCGGTCAGGACGATCGTGGTGCCCATGTCACCACCGAGCATGATCAGGCCGAGGAGCAGGAAGGCGACCGGGACCAGCGGCACCAGCATGTGCTTCCACTCGGTGAGCAGCCGCTTGTCCTGTTTGCGTGCGAGCAGGTCGGCGCCCCACAGGAGCAGGGCGAGCTTGGCGAACTCACTGGGCTGGAGCTGGAAGGGCCCGCCCAGGTAGATCCAGTTCTGGTTGCCGTTGACCGATTTCCCTATCCCGGGGACCTGCACCAGGATCAGCAGGAAGACCGTGCCGGCCAGTATCGGGTAGGCGAGCGCCCGGTGGAGTTTGGCGGGCATCCGGGCCGCGGCGATCATCAGGCCGCCGCCGATGAGGGCGGCGAGGAACTGTTTGCGGAAGAAGTACGAGCCCGGCAGCGACAGTTCCAGCGCCTTGATCATCGAGGCGGAGTAGACCATCACGAGGCCGAGCACGGTGATGAGCAGGGCGCTGCCGAGAATGAGGTAGTACGCCGTCAGGGGCCGGTCCCAGGCCCTCCTGGCCTGCTCCACCAGGCGCCGGGGGCCGCGGGGCCCGGAGCGCCTTGGGGTGCCGGCGGAGCCGCCGCGGACGGCCGGGCGCCGCACGGGGCCCGCGGTACGGCTGCGCAGGAGGAGACCGGCGCGTGCGGACACCCCGCGCGCGGGGTGTCCCGAGCCGCCAAGAACATCGGCCGCCATGTGTGCTGTCCCCTCCAGTCGTGCCCGGCGCCGGCCGGTCCGCGGAACGGGTGGTCCGGCTAGGCGCGCCCTGCGGTGAGGTCGTGGACCGCTTCCGCGAAGGCCTCGCCGCGCTTGTTGTAGTTCGCGAACATGTCCATCGAGGCGCAGGCCGGGGCCAACAGGACGGTGTCCCCCGGCCGGGCGAGCCCCGCCGCCTCGCGGACCGCCGCCGACATCGCCCCAGTGTCGGTCCGGCCGAGGTCGACCACCGGGACCTCGGGGGCGTGTCGCGCCAGGGCTTCGGCGATGAGGTGGCGCTCGGCGCCGATCAGGACGACGCCGCGCAGCCGCTTGGCGGAGCGCTGGACGAGCTCGTCGAAGGAGGCGCCCTTGGCGAGTCCTCCGGCGATCCAGACGATCGGGTCGTACGAGGCCAAGGAGGCCTCGGCGGCATGGGTGTTGGTGGCCTTGGAGTCGTCGATGTAGGCGACTTCGGCGACGTCCGCGACGTGTTCGATGCGGTGCGCGTCGGGGCGGAAGGCGCGCAGTCCGTCGCGTACGGCCTTGGGCTCGACGCCGAAGGCGCGCGCGAGGGCCGCGGCGGCGAGCGCGTTGGCGATGTTGTGCGGGGCCGGCGGATTGACGTCGGCGACCTCGGCGAGCTCCTGGGCGTTCTTCTGCCGGTTCTGGACGAAGGCCCGGTCGACGAGGATGCCGTCGACGACGCCGACCTGGGAGGGGCCAGGGGTGGCGAGGGTGAAGCCGATCGCCCGGCAGCCCTCCGCCACGTCGGCCTCGCGCACCAGGTGCTCGGTCGCCTTGTCCTCGGCGTTGTAGACGCAGGCCACGGTGTTGCCCTCGTAGATGCGGCCCTTGTCGGCGGCGTACGCCTCCATGGAGCCGTGCCAGTCGAGGTGGTCCGGCGCCAGGTTGAGCACGGCGGCGGAGTGGGCGCGCAGCGAGGGCGCCCAGTGCAGCTGGTAGCTGGAGAGCTCGACGGCGAGGACGTCGTACTCCTGCTCGCCGAGGACCACGTCGAGCAGCGAGACGCCGATGTTGCCGACGGCGGCGGTGCGCAGGCCTGCCGCTTCCAGGATGGAGGCGAGCATGCGGGTGGTGGTGGTCTTGCCGTTGGTGCCGGTCACCGCGAGCCAGGGGGCCGGCGTGCGGCCGTCCAGGTCGCGCAGGCGCCAGGCCAGCTCCACGTCTCCCCAGACGGGCACGCCCGCCTCGGCGGCCGCCCTGAACAGCGGCTTGTCGGGCCGCCAGCCGGGGGTGGTGACGACGAGTTCGGTGCCTTCGGGCAGGGTGTCGCCGTCGCCGAGGCGCACGGTGATGCCCTGCGCCTCCAGCTCAGCGGCCTGGCTGCGCGAGCGTTCGTCGGCGCCCTCGTTGACCGCCGTGACGACGGCGCCGAGTCCGTTCAGGACCCGGGCCACCGGCATGCCGGAGACGCCGAGTCCGGCCACCGTCACACGCTTGCCCTGCCAGGTGGTGCTCACTTGTCGGCTGCCCATCCCGCGTAGAAGAGACCCAGACCCACGATCACGCACATGCCCTGGATGATCCAGAACCGGACCACGACAAGGACTTCGGACCACCCCTTGAGTTCGAAGTGGTGCTGGAGTGGCGCCATGCGGAAGACGCGCTTGCCGGTCATCTTGAACGAGCCGACCTGGATGACCACGGACATCGTGATCAGTACGAACAGGCCGCCGAGGAGCGCGATGAGGAACTCCGTGCGGGAGCAGATCGCGAGGCCCGCGAGGGCGCCGCCGAGCGCGAGCGAGCCGGTGTCGCCCATGAAGATCTTGGCGGGCGAGGTGTTCCACCACAGGAAGCCGAAGCAGGAGCCCATCAGGGCCGAGGCGACGACGGCCAGGTCGAGCGGATCTCGTACCTCGAAGCAGGCGTTGGGGTTGGTCAGGGTCTGCGCGTTGGCGCAGGACTCCTGGAACTGCCACAGGCCGATGAAGGTGTACGCGCCGAAGACCATCACGGAGGCGCCGGTGGCCAGGCCGTCCAGACCGTCCGTCAGGTTCACGCCGTTCGACATGGCGAGGATCATGAACAGCGCCCACACCACGAAGATGACCGGTCCCACCGACCAGCCGAAGTCGTTGATGAACGACAGCTTGGTGGAGGCCGGGGTGTTGCCCCGGTTGTCCGCGAACTGGAGCGCGAGCACCGCGAAGGCGATGCCGACGATCAGCTGTCCGGCCATCTTCGCCTTGGCCCGCAGGCCCAGCGAACGCTGCTTGACGATCTTGATGTAGTCGTCGAGGAAGCCGACCATGCCCATGCCGGCCGTCAGGAAGAGCACCAACAGGCCCGAGAACGTCGGGTCCTCACTGGTGATCACCTTGGTCAGGGCGTACGCGATCAGCGTGGCCAGGATGAAGGCGATGCCACCCATGGTGGGTGTGCCCTTCTTCCCGGCGTGGCCGCGCGGCCCGTCGTCCCGGATGAACTGGCCGTAGCCCTTGCGGGCGAGCAGCTTGATGAGCAGCGGGGTTCCGACCAGGGTCAGGAAGAGACCGATGGCTCCCGCGAAGAGGATCTGCCTCATCGGGCGGCGACCTCACCCTCGGCGGCGCCATCGAGCAGCGCGAGCGCCACCCGTTCCAGACCGATCGACCTGGATGCCTTCACCAGCACGACGTCTCCCGGGCGCAGTTCACTGCGCAGCAGGTCGACGGCCGCCTGTGCGTCGGACACGTGCACCGACTCCTCACCCCACGAACCCTCGTTATATGCGCCCAGTTGCAGCCAGGACGCCTCCCGGCCCCCGACTGCCACGAGCTTGCTGACGTTGAGCCGGACGGCGAGCCGTCCGACCGCGTCGTGCTCGGCGAGCGACTCGTCACCCAACTCGGCCATCGGACCGAGCACCGCCCACGTCCTTCCCCCCGTGGCCCGTGAGGCCCGGCCCATGGCCGCGAGCGCGCGGAGAGCGGCTCGCATGGATTCGGGGTTCGCGTTGTAGGCGTCGTTGACGACCGTCACACCGTCCGGACGCTCGGTGACCTCCATACGCCAGCGGGAGAGGGAGCCCGCCTCGGAGAGCGCGCGGGCGATCTCGTCTGCGGACATGCCCAGCTCATGGGCGACGGCGGCCGCGGCGAGCGCGTTCGACACGTGGTGCTCACCGTACAGGCGCAACGTCACATCACCGCACCCGGAGGGTGTGTGAAGGCTGAAGGAAGGCTGTCCGGCGTCTGTGAGCCGGACATTCTCGGCGCGTACGTCGGCGTCGGCGGCCTCACCGAAGAGCAGCACGGGCGCCTTGGTGCGGGACGCCATGGCCCGTACCAGCGGGTCGTCCGCGTTCAGGACGGCGCAGCCCGACTCGGGCAGCGACTCCACCAACTCGCCCTTGGCCAGGGCGATTTGCTCCTTGCCGCCGAACTCGCCGATGTGGGCGGATCCGACGTTGAGGACGAGACCGATCGTGGGCGGGGTCAGACCGGTGAGGTAGCGGATGTGACCGACCCCGCGCGCACCCATCTCCAGGACCAGGTGCCTGGTCTCGGCGGTGGCGGTGAGCGCGGTCAGCGGCAGACCGATCTCGTTGTTGAGGGAGCCCGGCGTGAAGACCGTCGGCGCGTGGCGCTGGAGCACCTGCGCGATCAGGTCCTTGGTCGATGTCTTGCCCGACGAGCCGGTGAGCGCGACGACTTCGGTGCCGAGGCGGCGTACGACGTCACGGGCGAGCGCGCCGAGGGCGGCCTGCACGTCGTCGACGACGATCGTGGGCACGCCGACGGGCCGGGCGGCGAGGACCGCGACGGCGCCCGCGGCGAAGGCGCGCTCGGCGTAGTCGTGGCCGTCGACGTTTTCACCCGCGAAGGCCACGAAGAGCGAACCGGCCGCCACCTGGCGGGAGTCGATGACGACGGGGCCGGTGACCGTGCGGGACGGATCCGGTATGTCGTGCGGCTGCCCGCCGACGATGGCGGCGATCTCGGCGAGGGAGAGGGCGATCACAACTTCATCCCTGACTTTTCTGGATGGCGGCGCGGAGCACCAGGCGGTCATCGAAGGGGCGTACCACTCCGTGGATGTCCTGGCCCTGTTCATGGCCCTTGCCCGCGACGAGCACGGTGTCGCCGGGCTCGGCTCGGGCGACGGCCGACGCGATGGCGGCGGCGCGGTCCTCGAAGACCTGGACTTCGCCGCGCTCGTGGGCCGGCACTTCGGCGGCGCCCGCCAGCATCGCGGCGAGGATCGCGAGGGGGTCCTCGGAGCGGGGGTTGTCGGAGGTCAGTACGGCGGTGTCGGCGAGGCGGGCCGCGGCGGCGCCCATCGGGGCCCGCTTGGTGGTGTCGCGGTCGCCGCCACAGCCGAGCACGATGTGCAGTTTGCCTTCGGTGACCTTGCGCAGCGAACGCAGAACCGATTCGACGGCGTCCGTCTTGTGGGCGTAGTCGACGACGGCGAGGTAGGGCTGGCCCGCGTCGACCCGCTCCAGGCGGCCCGGCACGCCGGGGACGGCGGCCACGCCGTCGGCGGCCTTCTGCGGGTCGACGCCCGCGATGGCGAGGGTGACGATCGCGGCGAGGGTGTTCGCCACGTTGAACGGGCCGGGCAGCGGGGCGGTGGCGGAGATCCGCTCGCCGCCCGGCGCGACCACGGTGAAGGTGCTGCTGTCCTGGCGGATCTCGACGTTCTCGGCCCGCCAGTCGGCGTCGGGGTGGCCCTCGGCGGAGAACGTGGTGATCTCGATGCCGGCCTCCTTCACGAGGCGCCGGCCGTACTCGTCGTCGAAGTTGACGACGCCGCGCTTGGCGCGCTGCGGCGTGAACAGCTGCGCCTTGGCCTGGAAGTAGTCCTCCATGCCGGAGTGGAACTCCATGTGCTCCGGGCTGAGGTTGTTGAAGACGGCGACGTCGAAGACGCAGCCGTCGACCCGGCCGAGCACGAGGGCGTGGCTGGAGACCTCCATGGCGACCGAGTCGACGCCGCGCTCGCGCATGACCGCGAACAGGGCCTGGAGATCGGTGGCTTCGGGGGTGGTGCGCTCGGACTTGATGCGTTCGTCACCGATGCGCATCTCGACCGTGCCGATCAGGCCGGTCGCGTGTCCGGCGCCGCGCAGTCCGCCCTCGACGAGGTAGGCGGTCGTCGTCTTGCCGGAGGTCCCGGTGATACCGAGCTGGAGGAGGTCGCGGCCGGGGTGGCCGTAGATCTCGGCCGCGAGTTCGCCCATCCGGCCCCGCGGGTCGCCGGCGACCAGGACCGGCAGGCCGGTCGCGGCGGCGCGTTCCCGGCCGGCCGGGTCGGTGAGGACGGCGACCGCGCCGAGGCTCGCGGCCTGGGCGGCGAAGTCCGCGCCGTGCGTGTTGGCGCCCGGCAGCGCGGCGTACAGGTCTCCGGGGCGTACCGCCCGGGAGTCGTGCGTGATGCCGGTGACCTCTCCAGGTCCGGGGTCGCTCGTCCCCAGGCGCTGGGCCAGCGCCCCGAGCGAGGTCGGACGGGCCTGTTCCGGTCGGGGCGCTCCCGGCTGCTTCGCGGGGGCGTCCTTCGGGGCGGTTCGGTACTGATCAGCGTGTGGCACGGCGGTGAGCGTACCGGGCGGACCGGCCGGGTCGCCAAAAGAGGGGGGCACGTCGTCCTGGGTCCCGTCCTGGTTCCCAGGGCCCTGGGTGATGGTTGTCACTGAGGCTTCCGGATTTCAGTCGTTGCCGCCGAAGGTGACGGGCAGGTTGGGCGGCTGGGCGCCGCTCGGCGGGATCTGGAGGGTCTTGAGGGCGAACTCCATGACCTGCTTGTAGATGGGGCCGCAGATCTGGCCGCCGAAGTAGCTGCCCTTGGTGGGGTTCTGGATGGCGCAGTAGACGGTGATCTTGGGGTTGTCGGCGGGGGCGAAGCCCGCGAAGGAGGCGGTGTAGCCCTTGTAGGTGCCGGTCTTGGGGTCGACACGGTTGGCGGTACCGGTCTTGCCCGCGACCCGGTAGCCGGGGATGGCGGCCTTGGTGCCGGTGCCCTCGGCGTCACCGACGACGGATTCGAGCATCTGGGCGAGGGTCTTGGCGGTCTTCTCGCTCACCACCCGGGTCTGCTTGGGCGCGGACGCCGGCGTGAACCGCCCGTCCGGCCCCTTGGTGCCGCGCACCAGGGTCGGCTCGACGCGTACGCCACCGTTGGCGATGGTCGAGTACACCGAGGCCGCCTGCATCGCGTTGAGCGAGAGGCCCTGGCCGAAGCGGACCGTGTACTGCTGCGAGGTGGACCACTTGTTCGCCGGGGCGAGGATGCCGGGGGTCTCGCCGGGGAAGCCGAGGCCGCTGGGCGAGCCGATGCCGAACTTGCGCAGGTAGGAGTAGAGCACGTTGTCGGCCTGGGCGTCGGTCTTGCCGAGCTGCTCGACGGCGAGGATGGTGCCGATGTTGCTGGACTTGGCGAGCACGCCGTTGAGCGTCAGGTTCCAGGTGGCGTGGTCGACGTCGTCCTTGAAGAGGCGGTCGCCGCGCTGGAGCCGGTTGGGCACCACCACATGGGTCTCGGGCGTGGCGACGCCCTCCTCCAGGACCGCGGCCATGGACATCACCTTGGCGGTCGATCCCGGCTCGAAGGCGTCCTGGAGCGCCGCGTTGCCCATGGTGGCGGCGTTGGCCTGGGCGATGTTGTTGGGGTCGAAGCCCGGCGCGTTGGCCATGGCCAGGACCTCACCGGTGTCGGAGCGTTGCACTATGACGTAGCCGCGGTCGGCGTGGGACTCGGCGACCTGGTCGGAGATGGCCTTCTGCGCCATCCACTGGATGTCCCGGTCGATGGTGAGTTCGACGTCGGAGCCGGGCACGGCAGGCGTCTCGTGGGTGCCGGCGGTGGGGACGCGGCGGCCGCCGGACTGCGCGTAGGAGATCTTGCCGTCGGTGCCGGCCAGCTCCTTGTTCAGGGCCGACTCCAGGCCGCCGCCGCCCTTGCCCTCGGCGTTGACGTAGCCCAGTATCCCGGCGGCCAGATCGCCGTTGGGGTAGACCCGCTTGGTGCTGGACTCGTTGAGCACACCGGCCAGCACATTGGCACCGGGGCCGCCCTTGGCGCGGTCGGTGGCGGCCTTCTCCGTGAAGACCTTCTTCAGGTCCTTGATCTGGTTCCAGACCTGCGGGGTCTGCCGGCGGGCGAGCACCACGTAACGGGTCTTGGGGGTCTTGAGCTTCTTGGCGAGCTGCGCCTGGCCCTTGCCGACCAGCGGCGCGAGCAGCGCGGCCGCCTGATCCGCGGCGTCCGGGATCTTGGTCGCCTCGGGGGTGAAGAGGGTGGGGTCGGCGGTGATGTCGTAGGCGTCGACGCTGGTGGCGAGCGCGATGCCGGCCCGGTCGGTGATCTTGCCGCGTTCGGCGGGCAGCGCGTAGCTGGCGTACCGGTTCTTGTCGGCCTTGGCCGCGTACGCGCTGGCGTCGACGGCCTGCACCTGGAGCAGGCGTACGACGAAGGCCAGCATGACCAGGGTGAGTCCGAGGCTGACCAGGCGCAGGCGGGGCCGGTGGCTGCCGAGTTTGAACTTCTTCGCGGCGGGCCGGCGGGCGGGCGGCCGGGGGCGGGCCGGCGCGGGCACCCGGCGGCGCGGGGGTTCCTTGGGGCTCACTGCGTCACCTGCCGGGGGTCGGGGAGCTCTTCGCGGGCTTGTGGGGCCGGACGGCCGGGGTGTGGCGCTTGGGCTGGGGCGCGGGAGCCTGGTTCTGTGCCGCCGGCAGCGGCGACGGCTCGGCGGCCTCGGCGGGCGAGGGCTCGCCCGCGAGGGCGGGGACGCCCTTGACGGTGCCGTCGGGGCCGAGGAAGACGGGGGTACCGCCGGGGACCATGCCGAGGTCGCCGGCCCGGCGGGCCAGGGCGTCGGGTGCGGACAGATCGTCGACGTCCTGCTGGAGCGCCTGCTGTTCGTCAGTGAGCTCGGTGGTCTGTCTGCGGTATTCGCTGAGCTTGAACGAGCCCGCGTTGAGGGCGGAGTTCAGCACCAGGAGGGTGATGAGGCCGCCGCCGAGCAGCGCGACGACGAGGAGGACGAACGGGGTGCGGGCGGCGCTGTTGGGGCCCTGCGCCGGCATCAGCCTGCCGAGCCGCGCGGCCGTGCCGCGCAGCTGCCCGGCCGGTTTGCTCACACGTCCTCCCTGATCCGCTGGACCCCTCGGAGCCGGGCGGGGGCCGCGCGCCGGTTCTCGGCGACCTCCTCCTCCGTGGGCAGTTCGGCGCCGCGGGTGAGGAGCTTGAGCCGCGGCTGGTAGCGCTCGGGCACCACCGGAAGGCCGGGCGGTGCGGTGTTGGCGGCGCCGGCCGCGAACACCTGCTTGACGATGCGGTCTTCGAGCGACTGGTAGGAGAGCACGGCGACCCGGCCGCCGACCGCGATGGCCTCGACGGCGGCGGGGATCGCCCGCTCCACGCTGGCGAGTTCGCCGTTGACCTCGATGCGCAGCGCCTGGAAGGTGCGCTTGGAGGGGTTGCCTCCGGTGCGCTTGGCGGCCTGCGGCAGCGCGTCGCGGATCAGCTCGACGAGCCGGGCGCTGTTGGTGAACGGCTCCTTCTCGCGCTCGCGGACGATCGCCGAGACGATCCGCTTGGCCTGCTTCTCCTCGCCGTACGCCCGCAGGATCCGCACGAGTTCACCGGGCGGGTAGGTGTTGAGCACCTCGGCCGCGCTCATGCCGGTCGACTGGTCCATGCGCATGTCCAGGGGCGCGTCCTGGGCGTAGGCGAAGCCGCGATCGGCCTCGTCGAGCTGCATGGAGGAGACGCCGAGGTCGAACAGGACGCCTTGGACGCGCGGGGTGCCGAGCCGTTCCAGGACCTCGGGGAGTTCGTCGTAGACGGCGTGGACCAGGGTGGCGCGCTCCCCGAAGGGGGCGAGGCGCTCGCCGGAGAGACGCAGGGCCTCCTTGTCGCGGTCGAGGGCGATCAGGCGCGCTTCGGGGAACTGGGTGAGCAGGGCCTCGCTGTGGCCGCCGAGGCCGAGGGTGCAGTCGACGACGACGGCACCCGGCTCGGTCAGGGCCGGGGCCAACATGTCCAAGCATCGCTGGAGCATCACCGGGACGTGTCGCTGGCTCAAAGCCGCCCTCTCAAGGATCCGGCGCACCGTCGCGCATACGTGCCGGGCCGCTCTGCCCCGCCGTGGGGACGAACCGCTGGCGCCGGTGGAGGGGCGTCAGCCGACCGGAGGGCGGGAGGAGGCCGAGCCGTACGTGCGCCGCGCACGCGGGGTAAACGTATGGTCCGGGAGGCCGTGCTTCCCGGAAGCTGGGGTTGCGCAAACGGGGAGACCGTGTGTCACGCCTCCCACTTCGCGCCACTTTAGTCCACTCGTCCTTCGGGTCAATCAACCCTTCAGCGCGCCGCCAGGCACTTTTTTCACTCGTTCGGGTGAGACCGTGTGAGGCCTGTGGGGTACCTCACAGGCGCCCGGGTTGACGCTCTTTTTCCGCCCGCGGGGCGCGACGGGGAGATCGGCGGCGGCTACCGTCGTATACATGTCGACTCCTGCGCACATACCCGCAGAGGCTCCCGCCCCTCGTCCGCACCTCACCGTCCGCAGCGGCGGTACGGTGACCGACCGGCTGGTCGAGGCGAACCGCCGGTACGCCGCCGCCTTCGGCAATCCCGGCATGGACGCCCGCCCCGTCCTGCACGTCGCCGTTGTGGCCTGCATGGACGCCCGGCTCGACCTGCACGCCGCACTCGGGCTCGAACTCGGCGACTGCCACACCATCCGCAACGCGGGCGGCGTGGTCACCGACGACGTGATCCGCTCCCTCACCATCAGCCAGCGCGCGCTCGGAACCACCAGCGTCATGCTGGTGCACCACACCGGATGCGGCATGGAGTCGCTCACCGAGGAGTTCCGGCACGACCTGGAGGTCGAGGTCGGCCAGCGTCCGGCCTGGGCCGTGGAGTCGTTCCGCGACGCCGACCAGGACGTACGCCAGTCCATGCAGCGGGTGCGGACCTCGCCGTTCCTGCCGCACGTCGACGATGTGCGGGGCTTCGTCTTCGATGTGTCGACGGGGCTGTTGCGCGAGGTCGACCCGGCCGACTGAGCGCTTCAGGAGCAGCCCAGGAACGGAAATAGGGGGACAACTCACCATGGATCCCCCTCGGTTGTCCACAGGCAAGTGACACGACGCGGCAACGGCAACGAGAATGCGGATGTGACATCGGACCGAACCGTTCGGCCGTGGTGTCCGTATGTCGGGGTGGGCCGGGCCGTTTGCTGCGCATCGGCCCGGATGAAAGGGCCGAGGAGGGCCGGGTGACGACCTATGACGATCGAGCGAGCCTCAACGATCTGACCGCCACAGCGGAGCGAGTCCGTGAGTCGGTGGAGAGCGTGATCGAGGGCAAGCCCGAGGTCGTACGGCTTTCGCTGACCGTACTGCTCGCGGAAGGGCACCTCCTCATCGAGGACGTGCCCGGCGTGGGCAAGACCATGCTGGCCAAAACACTGGCCAGGTCCATCGACTGCTCGGTGCGGCGCATCCAGTTCACGCCCGACCTGCTGCCGTCGGACATCACCGGTGTGTCGATCTACGACCAGCAGCGGCGGGACTTCGAGTTCAAACCGGGCGCGATCTTCGCGCAGATCGTGATCGGCGACGAGATCAACCGCGCCTCGCCCAAGACGCAGTCCGCGCTCCTTGAGTCGATGGAGGAGCGGCAGGTCACCATCGACGGGCAGACCTACGAACTGCCCAGCCCCTTCATGGTGGTCGCCACCCAGAACCCGGTGGAGATGGAGGGCACCTACCCCCTCCCCGAAGCCCAGCGCGACCGGTTCATGGCCCGGGTCTCGATGGGCTATCCCAGCGCCGAGGCCGAGCTCAAGATGCTCGACGTGCACGGCGCCGTCTCCCCGCTCGACGACCTCCAGCCGGTGGCGCACGCCCACGAGATCGTGAAGCTGATCGACGCGGTCCGCGCCGTGCACGTGGCCGACGCGGTGCGGCGGTACGCGGTGCAGCTGGTCGGCGCGACCCGCAGCCACCCGGACCTCAGACTCGGCGCCTCGCCGCGCGCCACGCTCCATCTGCTGCGCGCCGCGAAGGCGTCCGCCGCCCTCAGCGGGCGGGAGTACGCGCTGCCCGACGACGTCCAGGCGCTCGCCGTGGCCGTCCTCGCACACCGGCTGCTGCCCACCGCGCAGGCCCAGCTCAACCGGCGCACCGCCGAGCAGGTCGTCCTGGAGATCCTTGGGCACACGCCCGTCCCGCAGGCCGGCAACCCGCTGTACGGCCGGCAGCCGCCCGGCGCCCGGCGGCTGTGATGGCGGCCGGGGAGCTCCCCGCCGAGTCCGCCGACGAGCAGACCAAGGGCGGCCTCTGGGCCGCCCTTTCCGGCCTGACCACCCGCGGCCGCTCCTTCCTCGCGGCCGGCGTGGCCGCCGCGATCTGCGCCTTCGTCCTCGGCCAGGAGGACCTGCTGCGGGTCGGGCTGCTGCTCGCCGTGCTGCCGGTGGTCTGCACGGTGGTGCTCTACCGCACCCGCTACCGCGTGGCCGGCAGCCGCCGGCTCTCCCCCGGCCGGGTCACGGCCGGCTCCGAGGCCCGTGTCCAGCTGCGGATCGACAACATCTCGCGGCTGCCCACCGGCCTGCTCATGCTCCAGGACCGGGTGCCGTACGTGCTCGGGCCGCGCCCCCGCTTCGTACTCGACCGGGTCGAGGCGGGCGGCAAACGCGAGGTGTCCTACCGGGTCCGCTCCGACCTGCGGGGGCGCTATCCGCTCGGCCCGCTCCAGCTGCGCCTCACCGACCCGTTCGGTATGTGCGAGCTGACCCGCGCCTTCAGCGCGTACGACACGCTCACCGTCATCCCGCGCACCGAACCCCTGCCGCCGGTGCGGCTGTCCGGCGAGGCCGCCGGGTACGGCGACGGGCGGCACCGCTCGCTCGCGCTCGCCGGCGAGGACGACGTCATTCCGCGCGGCTACCGGCACGGCGACGATCTGCGCCGGGTGCACTGGCGCTCCACCGCGCGCTACGGCGAGCTGATGGTGCGCCGAGAGGAGCAGCCGCAGCGGGCCAGGTGCACCGTGCTGCTCGACACCCGGTCCATCGCGTACGCCGGCGCCGGTCCCGACTCGGCCTTCGAGTGGGCGGTCTCGGGCGCTGCCTCCGCCCTGGTGCACATGCTGGAACGGGGCTTCTCCGTCCGGCTGTTGACCGACACCGGCACCTCGGTGCCCGGCGAGGGCTCGGGTGGTTTCGCGGGCTCCGGCCAGGACTCGTCGGACGCGGCGGGCCTGATGATGGACACCCTCGCGGTCGTCGACCACTCCGACGGCGGCGGTCTGTCCCGTGCGTACGACGTGTTGCGCGGCGGCAACGAGGGGCTGCTCGTCGGCTTCTTCGGCGACCTCGACGAGGAGCAGGCGGCGGTCGCGGCGAAGATGCGGCGGCGCAGCGGCGCGGCCGTCGCCTTCGTGCTCGACAGCGGCGAGTGGACGCACGACACAGCGGAGCCCGGCCCGGTCGAGGAGTCGTTGCGGCTGCTGCGCGAGGGCGGCTGGACGGCGCTCGCGGTGCGGCCCGGTGCTCTCCTCGCCGACCTGTGGCGGCTCGCGGGCCGGGAACGTACGAACGCGGGAGCGGCGCACGGTGGCGCGGCCGGCACGGCAGGGGGATGGTCATGAGCGGGCGCGGACGGCTGGCGCTGTGCGCCTACGCGGCCACGGTGATGGCGTCGTGCTCGATGCTGCCGCTGGTCGACCCGGCGCTCTGGATCGTCCAGGCCGCCTTCCTCCTCGCGATCGTGAGCGCGGTCGGGGCGCTGGCGCGGCGGGTGCCGCTGGCCCGGCCGCTCACCGTGCTCGCCCAGGCCGTGGTGGCGCTCATGACGCTCACCCTGGTGTTCGCCCGGCAGCAGGCGATCGCCGGAGTGCTGCCGGGGCCCGACGCCTTCGCCCAGCTCAACGCACTGCTCCAGCAGGGCAGTTCGGATGTCGGGCAGTACGCGATACCGGCGCCCGCGACCCCCGGCATCCGGCTGATGATGGTCGGCGGGGTGCTGATCATCGGGCTCGCGGTGGACGCGCTCGCGGTGACGTTCCGCAGCGCCGCGCCGGCCGGTCTGCCGCTGCTCGCCCTGTACTCGGTGGCCGCCGGGCTCTCCCCGGGCGGCGCGAGCTGGCTCTGGTTCGTGTTCGCGGCCGCCGGCTATCTGCTGCTCCTGCTCGCCGAGGGCCGCGACCGGTTGTCGCAGTGGGGGCGGGTCTTCAGCGGCTCGGCGCGGCCGAGCCGGCCGAGGGAGGGCCTGTTCGAGAACGCGGCGCCGCTCGCTCCGGTCCGTACCGGTCGGCGCATCGGGGCGCTCGCGCTCGGCATCGCGCTGGTGATCCCGGCGATGCTGCCCGCCCTGGACAGCGGGCTGCTCGGCCCGGGCGTGAACGGCGCGGGCGGGGACGGGGTCGGCGGGACCATCTCCGCGGTCAACCCGCTGGTGTCGCTGCAGAACAGCCTGAACCAGCCCGAGGACCGCGAGGTGATGCGGTACAACACCAACGCGCAGGACACCGAGGAGATGTATCTGCGGATCGTCGCGCTCGACGAGTTCGACGGAGCATCCTGGAAGTCCTCGGAGCGGCACATCAAGGACGTGCCCGATCCGCTGCCCCCGCCGGACGGGCTCAGCCCCGCGGTCGGCACCACCGAAATCCAGACGAGCATCTCGGCGGCCGGCTGGTACGCGCAGAGCTGGCTGCCGATGCCGTTCCCCGCGACCCAGGTGAAGATCAAGGGCGACTGGCGGTTCGAGCCGGTGGGCCGGACCCTGGTGGGCGACCGCAAGCAGACGACGCGGGGCGCGCGGTACACCGTCTCCAGCCTCCAGGTGCGCCCGACGGCGGCCCAGTTGGCCGGGGCCCCGGCGCCGCCCGCGAGCCTCCTCAAGGAGTACACCCGCGTCCCGGACTCGCTGCCTTCGGTGGTGGGCGCCACCGCGCGGCAGGTCACGAACGGGGCCGCCAACAACTACGAGCGGGCGGTCAAGCTCCAGGACTGGTTCTCCACCACGGGTGGCTTCACCTACAACACGCACGTCTCGTCGGGCAGCGGCACCGAGGCCATAGCCAACTTCCTCAAGGAGAAGCAGGGGTTCTGCGTCCACTTCTCGTTCTCGATGGCCGCGATGGCCCGCACCCTGGGCATCCCCGCCCGGGTCGCGGTGGGCTTCACCCCCGGTGAGCCGCGGTCGGACGGCACGATGTCGGTGGGGCTGCGCGACGCGCACGCCTGGCCCGAGCTGTACTTCGAGGGCGTGGGCTGGACGCGGTTCGAGCCGACGCCCACGCGGGGCAGCGCACCCGACTACACCCGGCAGGAGACCCCGGCGGGCACCCCGAGCAGCCCGGCCCAGCCGGCGAAGAGCGCCCAGGCCGAGCCGTCGGCCGCGCCCTCCGCAGCCGACTCCTGCCCGCCGAGCGCACGGCGGCTCGGCGACTGCGGCCCCAGCGCTGCGGCGGCCGTGGCGGGCCCGACGGACAGCGGGCCCTCGGCCCCGGCCCTCATCGGTACGGTCCTGGGCGTGGCCGCGCTGCTCGTCCTGCCGTTCCTGCCGCTGCTATGGCGCAGGCGGGTGCGGGCCGGGCGGCTCGGCTCCGGCGGCCGCACCCCGGCCGACGCGGTGGCCCGTACGCTCGCGGTCTGGCAGGAGATCACCGACACGGCCTGGGACCACGGCATCCCGCCCGACGACTCCCTGACGCCCCGCAAGGCGGCGACGCGGGTGATCCTGCTCGGCCGCCTCGACGGGGCGGCCGCCGCATCCGTGCACCGGGCGGCGGGCGCGGTCGAACAGGTCCTCTACGCCCCGGACCCGCGGCCCACACCCGGCCTGGTGGACGACGTGGCCCGGGTGACGGCCGGGTTGCGCGCGCAGGCGACCCGCTGGGAAACCCTGCGAGCGAATCTCGCGCCGCGCTCAGCTGTCCGGGTGATCTGGGCGGTGTCGCTCCGCTGGGGGCGGGTGCGGGAGGGTGTCGCCGGGCGGGCCCGAACCCTGCGCGCGCGGATGCGGCCCCGCCACGAGCCGGCTCCGCCGGAACCGGTGTCGGGGGGCTGAGCATCGCGGGTTCGCTTGCGGGTGCGGGCCGGGCGTGGCTGGTCGCGCAGTTCCCCGCGCCCCCGAGGTACTCGGTGCCGGCCCGCATGGGCATAGTCAGCCCGTCATGGGGGTCCCCCTGGCCCTTAAGGCCTTGGGGAGATTGAGGACGAGCGCCGTTCAGGCGCGAACCGGGGTCTGGGGGCGGAGCCCCAGGGGCCCGTCTCCAAGGCGCGGACCGTGGAGGGCTGGTCGCGCAGTTCCCCGCGCCCCTAGGTGGGCCGGCCTTGGTGGGGTGCCCAGCATCGGCATCCTCAGTCCGTCCGGCGCATGCCGAGGGGCGGCCACCTCGACTGGTGGCCGCCCCTTGGTTCGGGTCGTTCGGGTCGGAGCGGGGTGCGGCTAGCGCCTCTCGTCGCGCCGCCGCTGCCAGCGCTGCTCAATCCGGTCCATGACGGAGCGCCGAGCCGGCCGAGCCACGGCGGAACCCACTCCGCGGGCCTGTTCACCGGGCCGCGGCGCCTTGCGCCACCCGGTCACCGCGAGCACCGCACATCCGAGCATGACGAGGAACCCCACCACACTGATCCAGATCTGCTGCGCGACCATTCCTGCCATGAGGAGCGCGATACCCACCAGGAAGCCGGCGACCGCTTGGTAGACCCGTCGCCGGGTGTACGTACGCAGCCCGCTTCCCTCAAGCGCTGTCGCGAACTTGGGATCTTCGGCGTACAGCGCTCGCTCCATCTGCTCGAGCATGCGCTGCTCGTGCTCCGAGAGCGGCACGGAGTCCTCCTACTCGTCGGTCGCGGGGGGCGACCGGATGCGGCCCCTTCAGGATAGGCAGGGAATCGCCCCCGTGAAACCCGCCCTCTACGCCAATTCACCAGCCGGGCCGCCACGGCGGCTCGGCTGTGGAGATTCAATTCCCCAAGAGTCGATCCGTCATGCCGGACGGTGTCCCCCGATCATACGGGGCAAAGCCGCCGATCGGGGGGCCTGTGGCGTACTCCATGCGGCACAGCGCCCCTGATCAGCCCGCCGGGACGAGCCGAGGAGAGCCGGTACGGGGTCAGCCGCGCTTCTCACCCAGTACGTGCAGCTGGGTGGCGACCGCGTGGAAGGCGGGCAGTTCGGCGGCGGCGGCCTCCAGCTTGAGGAGTGCGTCGAGGGCTCCCGGCTCGGTGTCCACCAGGACGCCGGGGACCAGGTCGGCGAAGACCCGCACGCCATGCACCGCCCCGGCCCTCGCTCCGGCCGCCCCGACGAGCTCGATGAGCTGCTCCGCGGTGAACCGGTGCGGGACCGGGTCGCCCGCGCCCCAGCGGCCGGCCGGGTCGGAGAGCGCGTGCCGAGCCTCGGTGAAGTGTCCGGCGAGGGCGCGCGAGAGCACCGCGCCGCCGAGCCCCGCCGCGAGCAGGCTGAGCGCGCCTTCCGGGCGCAGCGCGTCCACCGCGTTGCGTACGCCTTCCGCCGGGTCCTCGACGTACTCCAGGACGCCGTGGCACAGCACCGCGTCGTAGCCGCCGCGCTCGACCACGTCGAAGAGGCCGAGCACGTCACCCTGGACGCCCTGCACCCGCTCGGCCACCCCGGCCTCCGCGGCCCTGCGCTCCAGGGCGAAGAGCGCGTTGGGGCTGGGGTCGACGACGGTGACGCGGTGACCGAGGGTGGCCAGCGGCACCGCGAAGTTGCCGGAGCCGCCACCGGTGTCCAGGACGTCAAGGGCCTCGCGCCCGGTCGCCTTGACCCGGCGGTCGAGCGCTTCCTTGAGGACCTCCCAGACCACGGCGGTACGAAGGGAGGCGCGGGGGCGCATGGGGTCCGACACGGCAGTTGACTCCTTGGCGCGGTGCCGCCGCGGACGCGGCGTGGGAAGGGTGAAGACCCGTCCACCCTATTGCCTTCCCCGGTCACCCCCGCGTTCCTCCTCCGGCTCGCGCGGCCTGGGCTGGGGCAGCACGGGCTGGAGGACGAGCAGCCGCTCGACCAGGCGCAGGAACATCGCCGCGTCCCGGAGCAGATCGTCCGCGTCCCGCCGGGTGGCCGCTCCCTGGATGCCGGCTTCGGCGCGGGCCCGCCGGTCCGCCCCCGAGGCGAACAGGGCGCTCCACTCCGTCAGTTCGGGCGCTATCTCCGGGAGCACGTCCCAGGCGCTGCGGATGCGCTGCCGGCGGCGCGGGCCGGCTTCAGGGCGGCCGCGGGCGGCGAGGACGGCGGCCGCGGTGCGCAGGGCGGCCAGATGGGCCGTCGCGTACCGCTCGTTGGGGGCGTCGAGGATCGCCGCCTCGTCGAGGCCGCCGCGCGCCTGGGCGAGCAGGTCGAGCGCCGCGGGCGGTGCGCCGGCCCGGCGCAGGACGGGGTGGACGTCGTTCGCGGCACCGTTCAGTGAGGGGGCAGGGCTGCTTGCGCGGCGCCGGGGTACAGCTGCTGCGTGGGAGCTGGCCATGACGAACCTCCTGTCGTCTGTGACGGCACTGTGGCCGTATGTGCCCATCGTGAGGGGCACCACTGACAATTACCCCCGAATCCCCCTCTGACCTGCTGCTTTGCCTCGGGTTGCCGGTACGGCTATCTTTTGTACTGACCAGTCAGTTCAAAAGGGACCGGGTGATGCGGTCCGGGGGACGCGAGAGCAGGGGGGAATGTGGACAGCCCGCACTCGACAACAACCGGCGCGGCGGCAACGACCGACGCAGCGACGGCGACCGACACGGCGACAACGACCGGTGCACCGGCAGGACCCGACGCGGCGATGACAACCGGCGCACCGGAAGCGACAGCGACCGGCGCGGCGATCCGCGCCGAGGGGTTCGGACTCAAGGGGCCGCGCGGCTGGGCCTTCAGGGGCGTCGCCGTCGACGCGGCGCCCGGCTCGCTCGTCGCGGTCACCGGGCCCTCCGGCTCCGGCCGCACCTGCCTGCTGCTCGCCCTCACCGGCCGTATGAAGCCCGCCGAGGGCTGGGCCAGGGTGGGCGACCTCCAACTGCCCCGCAAGATGGCCGCCGTACGCCGGATCAGCGCGCTGGGCCAGGTGCCCGGCGTCAGCGAACTCGACCCCGCCCTCACCGTCGCCGAGCACCTGCGTGAGCGTGTGATGCTCCAGCGCCGCTACGACGGCTCGGTGCGGGCTTTGTTCCGCTCCCCGGCGCGGCGCCGGGCCGAGTCCCGCGCCCTGATCGACGAGGCGCTCGCCGCGGCCGGGCTCGACCTCGCCTCGCTGCCGAAGGGCGACCGCACCTCCGTACGGGATCTGGAGCGCCTTGAGGCGCTGCGGCTCACGGTGGCCCTCGCGATGATCCAGCGGCCCCGGCTGCTCGCGGTGGACGACACCGACATGAAGCTCTCGGAGGCCGAACGCGCCGCCGCCTGGGCGCTGCTGCGCTCCATAGCCGACGGCGGCACCACCGTGCTCGCGGTGTGCGGTGACGCACCCGCCGAGGCCGACACCACCGTGACGACGACACAGGCCGGCGCCGAGGACGGGGCCACGAGCGAGGAGGGGGCGGCCGATGCGTTCGCCACGACTGGCAGCGCTTGAGCTGAAGCGGTTCGGCAGGGGCAGGATGCCGCGGGCCGCCCTGGTCGCGCTGCTTCTGCTGCCGCTCCTCTACGGCGCGCTGTACCTGTGCTCGTTCTGGGACCCCTACGGCCGGCTCGACCGGATCCCGGTCGCCCTGGTCAACGACGACAAGGGCGCCGAGGCCGCCGGGCAGAAGCTGCACGCCGGTGACGACCTCAGCGCGAAGCTGCGCGACAGCAAGACCTTCGAGTGGCACGAGGTCAGCGACGCCGAGGCGCGCGAGGGCCTGGAGAAGGGCACGTACTACCTGTCCCTGACCGTGCCCGCCGACTTCAGTAAGAGGATCGCGTCCAGCTCCGGCGACTCCCCCGAGACGGGCGCGCTCCAGGTGCGGACCAACGACGCCAACAACTACATCGTCGGGTCGATCTCGCGCTCGGTCTTCTCCGAGGTGCGCGCCGCGGCCTCCTCCAAGGCGTCGCGGTCGTTCCTCGACAAGATCTTCATCTCGTTCGGTGACCTCCACGACCAGACCGAGAAGGCCGCCAAGGGGGCGGGCGACCTCAAGGACGGGCTCGACAAGGCCAAGGACGGTTCCCAGCAGCTGGCCTCCGGCCTCAAGGACGCCAAGAACGGCAGTGGCAAGCTGGCCGGCGGCATCTCCAAGCTCGACACCGGCGCGGGCACCCTGGCGAGCGGCGCCCAGCAGGTCGCCGACGGCACCCAGCAACTCGCCGACCAGGTGAACGGCGTGGCCGGCCAGGTACGTCCGTACCTCAAGGACAACGGCAAGACGGTCGGCGACGCGGCGAAGCTGCTCGCGGACTCGATCCAGCCGGTGCGCGACCAGCTCACGCACATCATCGACCTGGCGCCCGCCGCGGCAGCCGGCACCCGCAAGGCCTCCCAGGACCTGGACACCCTCTATCAGCAACTCTGTGTGGACACATCCACCGAGGGCCAGGTCTGTCCGAAGCTGAAGGAGGCCAAGAAGGCGATGGCCACCGGCGCGACCCTTACCGCGGACGTCAACAATCTCGTCAAGGACCAGGGGGGTGACTTCAAGAAGCTCGACAAGAGCCTTGCAGACCTCCAGACCAAGGCCCGCGACCTGAGCGCGAAGGCGCCGCACCTCTCCAGCGACCTGGAGAAGAAGGTCGCCGACGTCAACAAGCTCAACAAGGGCGCGCACGACGTCGCCAAGGGCGCGGCCGACATCCACACCGGCCTGGGCACCGCCAAGACCGGCTCCACCGACCTCGACGCGGGCGTCGGCAAGCTGAAGACCGGCGCGGGCACGCTCGACGGCGGCATCGTCAAGCTCTCCGACGGGTCCGTCCAGCTGTCGAACGGTCTGCACGACGGCGTAGGGAAGATCCCGGACTACGACAAGCAGCAGCGCGACCAGCGCACCGAGGTGATGGCCGATCCGGTCAAGCTCGCCTCGCAGGCGATGCACAAGGCGCCCAACTACGGCACCGGCTTCGCCCCGTACTTCATCCCGCTCTCCCTGTGGGTGGGCGCGATGGTGGCGTACATGCTGATCCAGCCGCTCAACCGGCGCGCGCTGGCCGCCGGCGCCTCGGCCTGGCGGATCGCGTTCGCGGGCTGGCTGCCGGTGGCGGCGGTCGGGGTGCTCCAGGTCGCCGCGCTGATGGCGGTGCTGCACTTCGGGCTCGGGCTCGAAATGCAGCGGACCGCGGGGACGCTGGGCTATCTGGCGCTGACCACCTGCTGCTTCGCGGCGATCGTCCAGTGGCTCAACGCCAAGTTCGGTGCGGCCGGGCGCATCCTGGTGCTCGCCGTCCTGATGCTCCAGCTGACGTCGGCGGGCGGCACCTACCCCGTGCAGACGAGCCCGGCGTTCTTCAACGCCATCCACCCGTATCTGCCGATGAGTTACGTCGTGGACGGCCTGCGCAGGCTCATCACCGGCGGCGACCTGGGCGTGGTGTGGCAGGGCTGCGCGGTCCTGGCGGCCTTCACCGCGGGCGCCCTCGCGCTGACCGCGCTGTCCGCCCGGCACAAGCAGGTGTGGTCGCTCGACCGGCTGCACCCCGAGCTGAGCCTGTGAGAATCGACGCCATGGAAAGCAGCAGCACCAGACGCCAGGCGACCCGGCAGAAGCTGTACGAGGCCGCCGTGACCCTCATCGCCGAGCAGGGCTTCTCGGCCACCACGGTCGACGAGATCGCCGAGCGGGCCGGGGTCGCCAAGGGCACGGTCTACTACAACTTCAAGAGCAAGACCGAGCTCTTCGAGGAGCTGCTGCGCCATGGCGTGGGTCTGCTGACCGCGTCGTTGCAGGCGGCGGCGGACGAGACCGACGAGCGGGGCGGCACCAAGATCGAGGCCCTGGACGCGATGATCCGGGCCGGTCTGGGCTTCATCCACCGCTACCCGGCCTTCACCCAGCTGTACGTCGCCGAACTGTGGCGCACCAACCGCGCCTGGCAGTCGACCCTCCTGGTGGTGCGTCAGGACGCGGTGGCCGTCGTGGAGGGGGTGCTGCGGGACGCGGTGGCGGCGGGCGAACTGAGCGAGGAGATCGACATCCCGCTCACGGCCGCGGCCCTGGTCGGCATGGTCCTGGTGGCCGCGCTCGACTGGCAGGCGTTCCAGAGCGAACGCTCCCTCGACGACGTCCACGCGGCGCTGTCAAGGCTCCTCCACGGCCGCGTGGGCGGCCGCTGACGGACCCGCACCGGCCGGACCCGCCCGGAAAAGCACGCCGGGCCGGCGCGGTTCAGTCCCCCCTGAACCACGCCGGTCCGGCGCTTCCCCCGTACGTCCCCCCGGTCTCCCCCGATCCCCGTCACGTCAGGGGAGCCGCGCCGATTCCGCCGCCCCGTGCCGGCGGTACCGGCGCCGCGCCCCTTCCGTGGTCTCCACTCTCCCGTCTCCCCAGGTGGGAACCCATCCGCTCAGCTACTCATCTCGCGATCTGAGTACGCGTACTCAGATGTCCGTACGCGGCCTCAGAGCCACGCGGCCGGGACTGGCTACGATCTGGGGCGTGTCCGTACTTCCGCTCGTCTTCACCAGTGGCTGGGCCAGTGGTGTCAATGCCTATGCCGTGGTTCTGCTGCTCGGGATCTTCGGGGCTACCGGGCTCACCGACGACGTGCCCGAGGCGTTGCAGCGGCCCGATGTGCTGATCGTCGCCGGGGTGCTGTTCCTCTGCGAGGCGGTCGCGGACAAGATTCCGTACGTCGACTCCGTCTGGGACTCCGTGCACACGGTGATCCGGCCCGTCGCGGGCGCCGTGGTCGGCGCGCTGCTCGCCGGGCAGAGTGGTTCGCTCTCGGTTCTCGCCGCCGGGGCGGTGGGTGGTTCCACCGCGCTGGTGAGCCATCTCGTGAAGGCCGGCACGCGGATGGCGGTGAACACCTCGCCCGAGCCGTTCAGCAACATCGCGTTGAGCACGGCGGAGGACCTGGGCGTCGCCGGGATCATCAGTTTTGCGATCTTCCATCCGGTCGCGGCGGCCGTGATCGCGGGCACGCTGCTCGTGCTCGGGGTCGTGATACTCGTCGTGCTCTGGCGCAAGATCCGTCGTTTCCGGCGGCGCAGGGCGCAGCGCCGTGAGGAGAAGCGGCTGGCCGCGGCCGGGGTGGTACGGCCGCCGGAGTGAGATGTCAGTGGCGGCGGATAAAGTCGCCGACATGGCACGGATTGCGGTGATCGGCGCCGGCGCGGGCGCCATGGCGGCTGCCGCCCGGCTGGCCGTTGCAGGCCACCGGGTGACGGTGTACGAGCGTTCGTCGACGTACGGCGGCGCCCTGGGGCGGTTCGAGCGGGACGGGTTCGTGTTCGACACCGGCCCCGCTCTGCTGCGGCTTCCCGCCGTCTATCGCGACCTGTTCGTGAAGACCGGCAAGGAGCCACTGGAGAGCTGCGTGGAGCTCGCCCCGGTGGACCCGGCGTCGCGCCACCTCTTCGCCGACGGCAGCGAGGCCTCGCTGCCCAACGCCTCGCGCGCCGGCGTGGTCTCCGCGCTCGACGCCGCCCTGGGCGACGGCTCCGGCGAGCGCTGGGGCGCGTTCCTCGGCCGGGCGAGGGAGACCTGGGACCGCACGCGCCGGCCGCTTCTAGAAGAGCCGCTGTGGCCCAACTGGGAGGTGCTGACCCGCGAGCCCTACCCCGCTCTTGAGCAGCGCCGTCTGCTCCGCTCGCCCCGCCGGGCCACCACGCTCGGCGAGATCGCCGCCCGCGAGCTCGGCGGCGGCCGGCTCGGCGCGCTCCTGGAGAGCTACGCCCTGGAGTACGGCCTCGACCCGGGCACGGCCCCGGCCGCAGCGGCCGTGCTGCCGTACATGGAGCAGACCTTCGGCAGTTGGTATGTGCGCGGCGGCATGCGGGAGTTGGCGCGCGCGCTGTACGAGCGCTGCCTGGCCAGGAAGGTCGCGTTCGTCTTCGACGCCGAGGTGACGCTGGTAGCGGAGAAGGACGGCCGTGCGGCGGGCGTCGGGCTGGCGGACGGCACGGTCGTGAAGGCGGACGGGGTGGTGTGCGGCGCGGATCCGCGCGCCCTCCAACGGATGCTGCCCGGCCGGGAGTTGTGGGCGCCGGGCACGGTCCGCCCGGGCGGCGCGGCCCGGCCGAGCCGGCTCACGGTGCTGCTCGCGTTGCGCGGCGCGCGCCCGTCGGACACCGCGCACCGCACGGTGGTGCACTCGGCGGACGCCACGGCCGAGGCCCGCGCGGCCTTCGCGGGCCCGCACATCGCCGCGCCCACGGTCACGGTGCTGCGCCCCGACGACCCGGCGGTGCGGCCGGACGACGCTCACGAGGCGGTGACCCTGACGGCGACCGTCGCCCCGCACGGCCCGGTCGACTGGAGCGACGGGGCGCTGGCCGGGCGGTACGCGGACGAGCTGATCGGGGCCGCCGCACGGGCCGTGCCCGGCCTGCGGGACCGCCTGCTGTGGCACGAGGTCCGCACCCCGGTACAGGTGGCCGAGGCGACCGGCGCGGAGGGCGGTTCGGTGCCGGCGCCGTCGCTCGCCGGCGGCGAGGGCGCACATCTGCACCCCGCCAACACCACCGGTCTGCCGGGGCTCCACCTGGCGGGCGGTTGGTCCCACCCGGGCGGCGGGCTCGCCCACGCGGGGATGTCCGGCGCGCTGGTGGCCGGCCTGATCGTCGAGGGGGAGGACTTCCGGGGCTCGCAGTGAGTCCCGGCCCCGGTCGCGGCGGGCGTGGCTGCGGGGTGGCTGCGGGGTGGCAGCGGGCGCCTGCAGCGAGGCTAGTAGCGGTAGTTCTGCTGCTGCTCGGGCTGGTAGGGCGGCAGATCCGGGTGGGCCGGGTCATACGTGTAGTTCGGGTGGTTGGGGTCGTACGCCTGCGGGGGCTGCTGGGCCTGCTGCTCGTACGGTGCGTACGCCTGCTCCCCGTCGCGCTGCTGCGGCACCCAGACGCCGCCGGGCGGGGTGTCGGTGCCGTACTGCGCGGTGAGCGGGTCGGGGTAGGGCTGCTGCTGCCCGCCGAAGCTGTCGTAGCCGTCGTAGGTGCCGTACGCCTGGCCGCTGTTGCCGATGTACGGGTCGGAGTAGGCGGCGTACTGCTGCTGCCCTGCGCCGCTCTCGCCGTACTGCGGGGCATAGGGATCGGTGTACGGGTCGGCGTAGGGCTGCTGCGGGTCGTACGCGCCGTACTGCGGTTCACCCTGCGCCGGAGCCTGTGTCTGCTGCGCCGAGGTGTAGATGCCGTACCGCCCGGTGTCGTCGGGCATGGGCTGCGGCTCGTAGACCGAATCGCCGTGCGGCGCCGCACCGTTGGGGCCCTCGGTCCCGTCCGGCCCGGTGCCGTCCGGCCCGGTGCCGTCCTCGTACTGGAGGCCGGTGACTTCGAGGACCGGCTCCGCGGCGGGGGCGCCCTTGCGGGCCGCCCTGCGCCGGCGGCTCGCGCCCGGCCTGCCGCCCAGCGCCCAGCCGGTGGAGAAGCCGCGCCGGAAGGAGAGCGTCACGTACACCTGGCCGACGCCGAAGGCGATCGCACCCAGGATGATCACGAGGACCGACGACATCATGACGCCGAGGACCACGCCGAGGAACCCCGTGAAGGCCAGCAGCCGCCAGCGCAGCCGCGCCTTGTACTGGAGCAGCACTTCGCCGAGCAGCCACAGCGCGACGAACGTGAACGCGATGTAGAGGACCGTCCAGCCCATGTACGCCCCTCTTCTCCTGCCCCGGGTGCGGCTGTCCCCCGCCCCGGGTACCGGTTTCCGGCTACGCCTGCTGGTGCAGACCGAGATTCTCGTAGATTTCGAGCGTCGCCGTGGAGTTGTTGAGGGTAATGAAGTGCAACCCGGGAACGCCATCGGCGAGCAGCCGTGAGCAGAACTCAGTGGCGAACTCGATGCCCATGGAGCGTACAGCGGCCGGATCGTCCTTGGCCGCCAGCATCCGGTCCCTCAGGTCCGCCGGGAAGACGGCGTTGCTGAGCTGGGGCAGTCGGTTCAGCTGCTTCACGCTGGTCACGGGCATGACCTCGGGAATGATCGGCGTCTCGCAGCCGGCCGCCGCGACGCGGTCGCGCAGGCGAGCGTAGTTCGTGGGCTCGAAGAACATCTGCGTGATGGCGTAGTCGGCGCCCGCGCGGCACTTGTCCACGAAGTTCCGGATGTCGGAGTCCCAGTCGGTGGAGCGGGGGTGCATCTCGGGGAAGGCGGCGACGCCGACGCAGAAGTCTCCGGACTCCCGGATGAGCGAGACCAGTTCGGCCGCGTAGGTCACACCCTGCGGGTGTTTGACCCACTCCCCCATCGGGTCTTCCTTCGGGTCGCCGCGCACCGCGAGGATGTTGCGGATCCCCGCGTCGGCGTACTGGCCCACCGCGTGGCGCAGTTCGGCGATGGAGTGCCCGACGGCGGTGAGGTGGGCGACCGGGGTGAGGGTGGTGTCCTCGGCGATCTGCTGGGTGGCCTCGACGGTACCGGTGCGGGTGGTGCCGCCGGCTCCGTACGTCACGGAGACGAAGTCGGGGGCGACCGCTTCGACCCGGCGCAGCGCGTTCCAGAGGTTCCGGTCGCCCTTCTCGGTCTTGGGCGCGTAGAACTCGAAGGAGTAGGTGGTCTCGCCGGTCGCGAGCATGTCGCGCACGGTTCGTGCGCGATCAGTCCTGGTGGAAGCTGTGCCAAGGGCCATACTTGCAGGTTAGCCAGGGGTGCACGGTCCCCCAACAGAACAGGGGTAAATTGTCCGAATAGTCGGATTTCCGTCCACTCCTCGGACACGGGGCGGCCTTCGCGGGGGCCGATGAGGCTCCCGCCGGTGGAGGCCGGGGGACCTCGCCGCCGCGGCTAGCCGATCCGCTCGCGGACCCGCTTGGCCAGGTCGGCGGCGGCCGCCGCCGGGTCGGACGCCTCGGTGATCGCGCGGACGACGACGACACGGTCCGCGCCGGCGTCCAGGACCTCGTCCAGGTTGCCCGCGTCGATCCCGCCGATGGCGAACCAGGGGCGGTCGGTGCCGAGGGAGGCGGTGTATCGCACCAGGTCGAGGCCGGGCGCGTGGCGGCCCGGCTTGGTGGGGGTGGGCCAGCAGGGGCCCGTGCAGAAGTAGTCGACGCCCGGCTCCGCGGAGGCCGCTGCGGCCTCCGCGTCGGCGTGCGTGGAGCGGCCGATCAGCACGTCGGCGCCCAGGATCGCCCGGGCGGCCGGCACCGGCAGGTCGCCCTGGCCGAGGTGCAGCACGTCGGCGCCGATGGCGTGGGCCACGTCGGCCCGGTCGTTGACCGAGAGGAGCTTGCCGTGCCTGCGGCACGCGTCGGCGAAGACGGCCAGGTGGTCCAGCTCCTCGGCGGCCTCCATGCCCTTGTCCCGCAGCTGAACGATGTCCACGCCCGAGGACAGGACGGCGTCCAGGAACTCCGGCAGGTCGCCCTGGCGCCTGCGCGCGTCGGTGCACAGGTAGAGCCGGGCGTCGGCGAGCTGCTCACGGGCCGTGGGCATGGAAGGTCCCCCGTAATGGTCGTTCGTGTTCGTTCCCGCTGTGCCGCGGGCCGGGCGCGGGTGTGCGGACCGGGTGGACCGGACCGTACACCCGCGGGCCGTGGGCAACGTCGGATGGGCTCGCCCGCGGTTACGCGGTCATGCGGTTGCTCGGTTACTCGGTTACTCGGTTACTCAGCTACAGGGCGAGCGCCTGGGCGCGGCGCTTCACCTCCGTGCCGCGGTTCTCGCTGAGGGCCTGCGCGGGGGTGCCGGGCAGGGACGGGTCCGGAGTGAAAAGCCACTCCAGCATCTCCGCGTCGGAGAAACCGTCGTCCCTCAGGAGCGTCAGGGTTCCGGTGAGGCCCTTGACCACCTTGTCGGTGTCGATGAAGGCGGCGGGCACCTGCAGGGTCCTGTTCTCACCACGGCGTACGGCGATGAGCTGGCCCTCCTTGACCAGCTGCCGTACGCGCGTCACCTCCACGTCCAGCATCTCCGCGATGTCGGGGAGGTGGAGCCAGGCGGGGACGAGAGCATCAATCTTTGCGTCAATCTCGGTCACGGGACAAGCGTGCCACCTCCGACTGACACTCGGTACCGGGGAGGCCCTTCGGGGGCTCCGCCCCCACCCCGCGAGCGCCCTTTCACCCCACCCGGCGCGTCAAGGGCGAGCGCCCTTTCACCCCACCCGGCGCGTCAGGGGCGAGCACCCTTTCACCCCACCCGGCGCGTCAGGGGCGAGCCCCCTTTCACCCCACCCGGCGCGTCAGGGGCGAGCACCCTTCAGCCCACCCCGGCGTTCGAGGACGAGCACCCTTTCAGCCCGTCCGGCGCTTGAGGACGAGCG